>JAGHBI010000029.1 GCA_021161055.1 Candidatus Iainarchaeum sp.
CACCTTTTCATACTATTTAATTTTATTTAATATTAAATAACATATAGAAAGCGCTCTTTATAATCGTTTCGTTTGCAGTTCAGAACAACAAAAACATTGAAAAACCTATTATGCAGACAGCTGCTTGCATCGCTAACAAAATGGAAACAACCTGTTTTTCCGTGAATCGGCCCAAGCGCATAACCACATGCGTTAAAGAACCTATCTGCTTGGGCGCTTTTAGAGTTCCATCCTTCTGAGGAATTCCGAAAGATTCTGCCTTAAACCTTGTTCTTGCTTTGAGGAGCAGTTCGATGAAATAGAGGAGCATGAGAAATACGCCAAGCTTTTCCATATCCCCTATTATAACAATGCTTGCAATCCCTGCACCGCCCATAAGAGTGAGCGTATCCCCACCAAATATTTTTGCAGGATACCAGTTGTAGCGCAGGAATGCAAGGAATGATGCTAAAAGGGCTAAAGCGATTACAAAGGCTTCCATTTCACCTGCAATAAAAGCAGCCAGGGAAAGCGTTGCAAGTATAAGCGAAATGAGGCTCGCTTCAAGCCCGTTGAGACCTGCAAGCATATTTGCAGCATTGCTGGCGCCAGTGATTCCAATCGGGACAAGCACCAGAGAGTAAAAAACCCCAAAGCTAACAGCGCCGAAGAAGGGAATCATTACGGTTTCAGGCATCGAGCCAAGTATTGGAATATGCATTGCTGGATTATCTATTTTTATTGCCATTAAAGGCAATGCAGCAAACAAAGGTAGCAAAGCGTGCTGCCATTGCTTTATGCCCTGCTTCCAGCCTATGAGATCATCTATGAGGCCGATAAATGCTATTATAATTATTGTTGAAAATGCAGCGAGCACAACAGTGAGGTTAAGCTCTAAAAGGTGTAGATAGGTATGCATGAATATCGCAAGCATTATCCCAAAGCTAAAGCCAATAATAATGGATATGCCGCCGAGCTCCGGCACTTCAGGCTTAGAGATCTTATTCATATCTATGCCAAGAAGACCGCGCTTTTTCAGCCTTGGAATAAGCAGCGGTATGCTTACAAAGGTCATCAGAAAAGAAGCGAGAAACAGCACAGTACTTACCAGAAACATTTGAATCACTCAAAGGCTTCCTCTTTAACCCTAAATATTTTTACAACGCTGGCGCCTTTTTCCATATGCACAAGCTCGAAATAGGGCCTTATTTCGTCAGCATTAAACCAGAGCTTTGCAAGCATAGATGCATTTATCGCAGACTGAAACTCAGCTAGACCAATATTATTCGCATCCCTATAGCGCCACGTAGGAATAGTTCCAAGCTTCGTAGGTGGTGCGGGCCATTTATTTGGAATGGAAGCCATCTGCTGCTCGGTAAGTGTAAGGTTGCCACAAACATACTTGCCCTGCTGTGTTACGGAACATCTCACATAAGTGCCACTGCTGGCATAAACCTTGGTTTTCGTTCGCGGATCCTCAAGAAGCCTGTTCGGATGGACCTTATAAGCATAAACATACATCGACCTGAAACCGTTAAACATATCGCTTGAGAGCAGTATATAATCCGGTTTGTATTCTCGAATTATCTTAAGCGCTTCGTTGAGGTCTTCAGCTATAATGAAGCGCGCAAAATTACCATCACTTATCTGCCAATTGATGTTTCTATTATCAGCAAACACTTTTCGTTCAGCGATAAATGTGAGCCAGTGCCCATAACTCCACCAGTTGAAGAATTTTGCATCCTGCGGTGTATTCTCCCTAATCCAGTGCATTGTGTTTTTCCACTCCTTTTTGGTTTCAAGCATTGGTGGCCTCTGCAACACAAAGTAGCTGGCAGCGCCTATGCCGCTAACAAGCAGGAATAAAAGCAGCAAAGCGATGACCTTCTGTTCAGCTCCTTTATAGTTCCTTACAGCATAAAATGCCCCAGCAGTTACAAAGCCTGCAGCAAGAGCGATAGGCAGGCCAAAAACGTATGTAAATTTAAGCTTGTACCATGCCATCACCAAAGCAGTGGCAACCCACCAAAATGCGAATGGGCTTAGAAAATCATCTCTTTTGAAAAACACCCAAAGAGGCACGAAGAAGAGCGCGAGCGCGGGGAAGATTATATAGGTATTGTACTTATAGCTAAACGTACTTATCCCCGGGCTTTCCTCGCCAACCGTTGACATGAAAACATCATGCTCAACAAACCGCTCACTAAACATATCATTAGGGTCTACAACAGTTGCAATAACAACAAATATAAATGAGGCAAACAAAAGCAGTACTGCAATAATTCTAAGCAGATTCTTTGAAGCCAGTTCGGAAAGCAAACTGCGCAGTACAACAGCCAGAAAACCCAGCGCAAACAGTATGAATGCTAAACCCAAAATAAAACCGATATCAGCACTAAGTTCAAATGGCATAACACTTTCGAAATAAGCTACGGCCTGGAAGAACCAATTGAAACTTCTAAATGGGAAAAGCAGTACTGCAAATACCGCTATTGGAACGATGGAGTGCACTATGAAAGCAAGCAAAGAGTAATGCTCTTTTTTCGTGCTGAATTTTTTATCAAGGAAGAGCAACAGCATAAAAGGAAGTGAAAGTATCAACAGTATGGGAATTACAAGATAGAAGCTCCAGCTCCAGCCCATAAACGCAAAGAAGAAGCCTGCGAGAACCGCGTTTATTAGGCTTCTTCTTGTTATAGTGTGCTCTTTCAGAGCCCTGAAGAAAAATGTGAAGCCCAAAACAAAGCCCAAGAAACCTAAGGCGTCATCCTCAAAGAAACCAGCCATTGTTCTGTAAACATAGGAAGGCACGGTAGCAGCAACAAACGCGCTTACAAAACCAGCCTTTCTGCCAAAAAGCTCTTTTGCTAAGAAAAACATCAGGATGCTTATGAAAGCACCGAGGAATGGTGGAAACACCTTTACGAATTCTATAAGCAGGTGCTTGTTATAGCCAGCGCCAAGAGCGAAGAGCTTGTAAAATGCTGCACTGAAGTACCAGAAGAAGCGACCATCAAAACCAACTTTGCGGTCTTTCTCCGGCAGCTCATAGTAAGCCATATTATCTATGTGTGGCGGGGCACCATCCTTTATCACATACCCAGTCATCCTTGCATGGTAGTAGGAATCGAATGCAAAGAAATAATCGTAGCCGGGCTGCACATTCTGACATCTGACCGCATAACCCAATAAAAATATTAGGAAAAGCACTGCCAGAGTTTTTCTCTCAGTGCCAAAATGGCCAAGTGATGCAAGAAAAATGCCTGTGAAAAGGATTGGTTGAATAAAGATTAAGGAATGCCAGCCGGAAGCAATGAAAGCGCCTGTTACAATAAAAAGCCCGAGCAGTGCAAGAAACATAATTGTGAAAAAATTCTTTGCGATCAGTGATACCCTAGCTGAGCCTTCCAAAGCTTTTTTTGTCATAAGGTGCACCTGACGGTTCTATAGCATATGATTAAAAAGAGGATATGAATTAAAAGCTAATCATTTTTCCAACCTTTTCTCAAGCTCCAGAAAATCCTTGTAGCGCTTTTCTATCTCCTTTAATTCCTTCTGAATTCTTTCGTGCTTCTTTGCAAGTTTTTCAGGAATTGGCCTGTTATGTTTCTCCAAATAGTCATAGATGGCTTCGTGTAGTGCATCAACAGCTAACAAAGAGCAGTGAATCTTTACGGGCGGCAAGCCATTTAATTCCTTTACAATCTTCTCGTTTGAAAGCTCTAATGCATTCTCTATGGTCATTCCTTTCGCAAGCTCGCTCACTACAGAGGAAGTTGCCAGTGCGGCAACACAGCCAAATGTCTGCCATTTAATATCCTTAATTACCTCCTCACCTTTACTATTCTCCCCAACCTTTATATAAAGCCACATAACATCGCCACAAACAATGTTGCCTACCTTGCCAATACCGCTCGCGTTTTTTATCTTACCCATATTGCTGGGTTTTCTAAAATGTTCAAGAACCTTTTCGCTGTACATGGATTCACCTCTTAACTCTTTTTATGCCAAAAGGGGCTTATTTCGCGAAGCTCTTCTATAACCTCTGGCAAAACCTTGCACACATAATCTATTTCCTCCATGCGATTGTAACGCCCCAGCGTGAGCCTTAATGAGCCGTGCGCTTCGCTTGGCGCCAAACCAAGAGCAAGCAGCACATGGCTTGGTTCGAGCTTCGGGCTGCTGCACGCGCTACCAGTACTTGCAGCAATGCCATGCTCATTCAACTTCATAACAATGCTTTCACCCTCCGCATAGCGGAAGGAAAAGTTTGCATTGTTTGGCAGGCGTTTTTTTGGGTGCCCATTCAACCTTGATTCAGGTATCTGCAAAGCATGCTTTATCAGCTTGTCTCGCATTCTGGCCTGTCTTTTGGATTCGCGAGGCATTTCCTTCAATGCAAGCTCCATTGCCTTTGCAAAGCCAACTATGCCCGCAACATTTTCTGTGCCAGAGCGCAAGCCGAACTCATGGCCCCCGCCATGCAGCAATGGCTGTATCCGCAAATGCTTCCTCTTCATAAGCAAGCCTACTCCTTTTGGCCCGTATATCTTATGAGCTGAAAGTGAAAGCATATCAACCTTTTTTAAATCAAGTGGGATCTTTCCAAACGCTTGCACCGCATCGCTGTGAAAAGCCACGTCTTTCTCTTCACATATCTTTGCGATTTCTTTTATCGGCTCTATCGTGCCTATTTCATTATTTGCATACATCACCGAAACAAGAAACGTTTTTTCGTTTATTGCTTCCTCAAGCTCCGCAAGCTTAACAACGCCGTATTCATCCACAGGCAAATAAGTGACTCTAAAGCCAAGGCTTTCAAGCCATTCTGCTGTATGCAGTACACAATGATGCTCTATTTTTGAAACTATTAAATGGTCCTTGCCCTGTTTTTTCGCCTCGAATGCCAGGCCTTTCAGAGCAAAGTTGTTTGCTTCAGTGGCACAAGAACAGAAGATTATTTCATCTGGTTCCGCTTCGAGCATATCTGCAATTTTTGCACGGGATTCCTCCAGCGCGGTTTTTGCTTCTTGTCCAAGGCTATGCAGAGAGGAAGCGTTGCCATATTTTTTATCCAAAAAAGGAAGCATGGCTTCAATAACCTCGCTCCTGACCTGCGTAGTGGCAGCGTTATCCAGATATATCATGTTTGCACCTTTTTTTGTTTTTGCAGTACCTTTCCACATGTGCCCTTATAACCTCAAAGATGTTGCCCCTAACCCTAACATCGGTTAGAACACTTTTTGTAAGGGAATATATATTATGCCTGCCCTCGCGCCTGCTCTCAACAAAATTGCATTCCCTCAGTTTTTGTAAAGCATGCGAAACCTTGCTCCTTTCCGCATTGATTCTGCTGCTAAGTTCACTTACTGACATCGGCTTGGTTTTGAGAACCTCGATTATACGAACCCGCAACGGGTTTGCCAGAGTCCTAAAACACCTATCATAAGGGGCTTCCATATGTGAAATTATTTTCACATATTATTTTAAAAGTATGGAATGCCACGCCCAAAACCCTTTTATACTTTAATAAGTCTAATTTTTTCATGCTTATAGCACTACTCACCTTTATAGCAAGCGCCATCCTTCTTATAAAAAGTAGCGAATGGGTTGTTACGGAAAGTATAAGAGCCTCTCGCCTGTTTGGCATATCAACATTCACAATAGGTTTTATAATAATCTCGGTATCAACTTCGCTGCCGGAGCTGAGCGTTGCTGTATTCTCAACGCTTGAGGGTGCACCAAGCCTAAGCGTGGGAAATCTGTTTGGTGCAAATCTTACGGATCTGACGCTCATTTTGGGTCTATGCGCGATATTTGGTGGCCCGTTACTTTTGGAAAAACGTGATCTTGAGGACCTTATAGAATTGCTTTTTGTGGTCTCTCTGGTAACGCTGCTTATACTCTACAACCCACAGCCATCACCTTTAACAGGTGTCGTGCTACTTGCGCTATTTGGACTGCTCATAGCAAGGCTTTACAGAAAAGGCAGAATTCCCCGTGAGCTTTTTGATGGCACGCATGAGAAAAAAGCCGTTGCTGTGGGAAAGCTCTTTGTTGGTTTGATTATGCTCCTGGCTACAGCCCATTTTTTGGTTGATTCCGCGCTTAGGATAACGCACGCTCTGGATCTAAGCCCAACGCTTTTTGGAGCCACCGCTGTGGCATTGAGCACTACTCTGCCTGAACTGACTGTTGAACTGCGCGCTATTAGGAAAAAGGACTATGCACTTGCATTGGGCGACCTTTTTGGTTCAGCAGTTACAAACATTACACTTGTTCTTGGGATAGTAATACTGGGTAACATAAATATGCCAAATATAGATATTGCACCGGTGCTTGGATTATTGCCATTCTTATTCCTAGTGATATTTATCCTGTGGTATATGCTCTCAAGGAAGGAGATGCTTGATAAATCGCACGGGATTATTTTAATAGGAATCTATATAATCTACCTGCTTGAGGAGTTCAATTTATTTGCATTCTTGAAGTGATCGAATGCGGGAGCTTAGGGAAAGCTATGCAAAGCTTTGCGGAATTATAAAGGAAAGGCTTTCAGAATTTAAAGCGAATTGGCTCGATGAAAAGGCTGTTTTTGCAGAACTTATATTCTGCCTGCTCACCCCACAGAGCAAAGCGGTCAGCTGTTATGAGGCCGTTAGAGAACTTTTCGCTATAGGAATTGAAAACTGGAACATGCATAGCGTTGAAAATGTGCTCAAAGGAAAAACACGCTTTCATAGGCGGAAAGCGAGAAATATACTGCAAGCGAAGGAGCTATTCGTCTGCAAAAACAAACTTAAAATAAAGGAAATTCTGCAGAAACAACACATCAATGAAGACAGGCTTAAAACTCGCGAGTGGCTTGTGCGCAATGTTCGCGGCCTAGGCCTCAAAGAAGCGAGCCATTTCCTGCGCAATATCGGCTTTTATGAAAACATTGCAATAATCGATAGACATATATTGAAAAATATGGAAAAGTATGGCATAATAAGCAAAGTGCCGAAGGCGATAACAAAGAAAAGGTATTATGAACTTGAACACAAATTGAGGGAATTCGGCATGCGCATAGGAATTCCAATGCATGAAATAGATATGCTTTTTTGGGCTAGCGAAACCGGTTTTGTGTTCAAGTGATGGCATAAGTGGTTAAGCTCAGGGATACAGGAAGTTGACCTTCAACCTGTTGCTCTCTTTTAACCCCAACTTTTCTGCGAGCATTTTCACAGCCCGTTCCAAATTTTTCTGTTCGAGTTCAAAAACTGTTCTTTGCACTGAACTCGTGGTATCTTTCGGTTTTATAAAACCGCGTTCAGCAGAAAGATATGGCTTAGGAACTACGAAAACATCAGCTATCGTTTCCTTGCCCTTTTTATAGAATGAAACACCAACAGTCAGTTCAAAACCACCATAAGGAAGTGAAAGCTCTTTCTTCACCATATCGCTTGGGATGTATTTTCTAAGGAGGTGCACGGTTCTTGCTTTTCGCGTAGCTGAGGTGCGGGGCAGTTTTTTAAAACCATATTCTTTTGGTTCAATATATTGCCAAAGGCCATAAAGGAGCCTGCCTTCAGAGCGTTTTGGCATCCTGGAAATGCGTCTTCGAAATATGAATGTTTCAGGGATCGCAACGAGTGCGTTTAGCATACTGCGTTTCTTTTTACCGGGAACCCTCATAACCAATAAAAAGAGGAAAGAAGTATAAAAACTATTTGGTCAGATAGTTAAAAAACAGCAAAAAAGAAAAAAGGAAATGGATTGGCGGCTTGCAGGCTGCTCCACGCAAAAGCGCAGTGCATACCTGGCCCCTGCGAGGCTTAACTTCCGGGTTCGGGATGAGACCGGGTGTTTCCCTCGCGGTATGGCCGCCAACCAATAAAAAATATGCTGAAAAATCTTTAAAAAGCATTACTTGGTTCTTTTCTTTCTTCTACGCCCAGGCTTCCGGGCTATAGACCTTATCATCCTTGCTGCTTTATTAAGACCCTTTTTAAGCAATGCTTCGGTCTTAGCGCCGGCACATATTATCTTGCCATTTTTAAATAGAAGCAACGTTAGCTTTGGTTCATAGACCCTAACTATTGCGCCTGGAAACTGCTCCGGCTCGTATTCAACATTGTCGAGCGTCAGTGCTGCTTTGAATAAATCAACCTCCTGATTCAGGCTTGCGGTAGCCACAAGATTAACAACATTGTACTTAACCCTGCGAAGTGGCTTTATGCTTGGCTGTATACTGTGTATAAGCTTTGATGCCTTTTTTATCCCCAGAGCAATTTCCTTTTCATTATCAGCACCGCTGCATATCACCTTTCCATTTTTGAACAGAAGCATTGAAACCTTCGGTTCCTTGAGCTTCAGTATTGCGCCTGGAAACTGCTCCGGCTCGTATTCAATATCAGGGCTTGCCATTGCAAGGTTGTAAAGATCAAGTGTTCCGTTAAGGCTTGCGGAGGCAACAAGGTTAACAATCCTGTATTTCATACTCAACACCGCGAACGAGTTATATATAAAAACATCTATTAAAAGGTGCGACGGAAACCTTTTTAAACCCTTTTTTAAAGCCCGTGGTGACGCGCTTTCTAGCTCCAGACCAGAATAAGCTATTTAAATAGTTTTCTTTGGAAAATATATTTTATTCAAATGCATTTGGTTAGCTATGCGTTTGGTGATTTGAATGGCAAACAAGAAAGCAAAAGGTCCGAGAGCAAAAACGAGGCATAAATTGAAGGGAAATAAGAAAAGGGTTACCGTAAACAGGCTTCTCTCAAAGCCGGAAATAGATGCAACGGTACAAATAAATATAAATAGCTCTGTGCATAGCGGGATGCCACATCCAAGGTTCCACGGACTAACAGGTAAGGTGGTTGGCTACAGAGGCAGGGTTGTTGAGGTCAGATTGAAGCATGGAAAAACAGAAAAGCTTCTTTTGGTACATCCCGCACACCTTAACATACTGGAGGTAGAGAATAAATGATTGGAGAGCAGATACTATCAAAGAAGCCCATAACGCTTTCAAAGGCGAAAAATCTTCTGGAAAAGAGGAAAGAGAGCTCCGAGCCAAGCTATGAGCAGGAGGAAGCACTGAAATATGCAAAAATGTTTTGCAAGGTCACAAAGAAACAGAGAGATAAGATTATGGAGGAGCTCTTAAAGCTCGAAACAATAAACGAAGAGCTTGCGGTCAAGATTATAGATATACTTCCGCAGGAGATTGAAGTAATGAAAATACTTCCTGAAAAAAAGGACGATGTTAAAGAAGAGGACCTTGTAGCCGCACTTGAGATAGTAAAGAAGTATGGCCCAAAAAAGAAAGGAAAATGATCCGCGATGCCGGAAGAAAGAGCCTTTATGGAGGAATATGCAGTAGTGCTTGACTATATGCCCAAAGGAAAGCATGGCCTTGATGCAGAGCCTGTGGCACAGGTTATAGGCAAGCGGTACTTTACATTGCTGGAGGTTATACCGAGCACAGAGCTTAAGGTATTTGATACTGTGTATGTGGGGAAAGATAAAAGGGACAAAATAAAGTCTGTGAAAAGACGCATCGCTTATGATGAGCTTACAGGTGCCGCCCAGGCAGAGCTCGAAGCTGTTGTTGAGAAGATTGTAAAGGAAGATTTGAAAAGATTTCTTGATTTTTACAACACTGCAAAGCCAATAACAATAAGGATGCACCAGCTTGAACTGCTCCCAGGGTTTGGAAAGAAACACTTGCAGGACATCCTCGCTGAGAGGGAGAAAAGGCCTTTTAAATCCTTTGAAGATATTGAGAAGCGCATTCCATTATTGCCCGATCCCTTCAAAGCGATTGTGAGAAGGATTCTGCGCGAGCTCACAAACCCTGAGGAAAAGCACTACCTATTCGTGAGGCCTTTCAGAAAAAGAAGGTTTTAAGCTATGAGCCTTTTTGTAGAGCTCAATAACCTAATGGCAAGATATAGGTTCAGACCCAAAAAGAGGCTCGGCCAGCATTTTATAATAAATGAGCTGCCGTTGCAAAAGCTCATAGATG
>JAGHBI010000102.1 GCA_021161055.1 Candidatus Iainarchaeum sp.
ATATTATACAAACTAAACCTTGGAAACCCCATCGTAAAAAAATTAATGGAAATAGAAGAATATATTATTGAAGCGAGTGCAAAACAAAAAGAAAGGAACGTTAGGAAAACAAAGGCGGTAGCGACTTCTTTAAAGTGAATGCTGTTTGAAAGTTTGAACAAGCATTTTAAAAGATTTAAAGATAACTTTTTACTATATTGGATAATTTTGTGTAAATTGTGAGGGTGATGTGATGGCTTTGTTTTTAGTTTTCATGGGTCCTCCCGGAGCAGGAAAAAGCACGATGGCAAAAAAGCTCGTTAGCGATTATGGTTTAGCACATTTTTCAACAGGAGATATCATAAGGGAGAAGCTTGCAACAGACCCAGAATTCAAAGCAGAGTTTGACGCATTGGTAAAAGCAGGAAAACTTCTGGATGATGAAAGAACAAAACAGCTTTTACTGGAAAAGATGCGGGCAAGCAATATAAGCAACGGCTTTATTCTTGATGGCTACCCAAGAACTGTGAATCAGGCGAAGGATTTGGAACGGATAATGCAAGAACTTGGAAAAGAATTGAATGCAGTAATTTATTTTTCTTTACCTGAACGAGTTGCTATTGAGAGGCTTACTAAGCGCCTGCAGTGCCCCAAGTGCGGCAAAATCTACAACCTCGCAAGCGTAAAGCCAAAGCGTGCGAATATCTGCGATGATTGCGGAACCAAGCTTGTTGCTCGCGAAGATGATGAAGCCAAAGCAATAAGGAAGCGCTTCAGAGAATACGAGGAAAAAACAAAGCCTGTCGTGGATTACTATAGAAATAAGGGCTTGCTTTATGAAATAGATGTGAACGACACTGTGGAAGAGAATTATAAAAAAATGAAAACCCTTGTAGAATCCCTAAAAAATAAACAATAAAGCCAGCATACAGCGCTAATATCCTCTGTGTTTTTTTCTCAGGTAAATTACTGCTAAGCTGGTAGAAGCAAAGATGATTGCGATTAACAACAAAACAAAGAGTGGATCAGCAAACGGGTTTTTGATTTTTCCATTGGTTGGTGCGATTTTTCCACCGGGAGTTACAGCTGGCGTTTCGGGCAACAAAGGCGTGCTTTCCGGCGGTTTTGAAACACCTGCAGGAACTATTGAAAAGCTTATTGTTTTTTCAAGCCCTGCAGCACTGAATTTTGCACTATAATGCCCGGGCGTCAGCCATTCCTTAAAAGTGGTTTTTTCAGTGAACGAGAAGGGCCCCAGGTTAAATCCGTTACCAGAAATATAATACTGCACAGGCACAGCATACCTTTTATTTTGCGAATCCAATAGATATGCTACAAAGTATATGGGTTTGCCCTCAACAAATGTTGTTTGCTCTTCAGAATATTCTGGCGAGGCATAACTCTTAACAACAAAACCCGATGGTGCCTCAACGAATATCTTTTTTTTATAAGTTTTGTTGTAAGCCTCGCACCTCAGAGTGTATGTTCCCGGCTTCAGTTCTTGTTCTATCCTGTGTATTTCCCTTAAACTCAAAAGGACCCAGACTTAAATCATCCGATTCTATGTAAAGCTTTCCGTCAATGCGCACATCTAAGCCCCTATCATCAGTGGCCTTCACTTTCACATATATGGGGCTTGCCACAATGAAATGCTCTGTTAGCTCTCTGAATTCAGCATCTGGACTTGTGAAAAGCTCCAAGCTCGAAAGTGCTCTTGAAAAGCTACTGTAATAATATCTCTGCTCATAGGAATCGAGAATATTGTTTGCGGAATCAAGAATTAATGCACCAACCGTAAAATCTTGGAGGGCTTCTTTTAAGTTAAAATTGAACTCTTCTGTTCTTATTGGAACCCTCTGGGTTAACTTTATAGTTCTCTTTTCCGAGTAAAGCTTATCTGTTCCTTTCATAAGGTAAACCTCTATTGTTGCGCTGCCCTCCGTGCTTGCATCAGAAGGAGACAAAAACCTTGCAACTATTTTTGCAGTGCTGCCTTTCTTATAATAAATTCGGTCAGGGTAAAGAAAAACAAGCCTTGAGCTCATCCCTTTCACGTTTACTCTATGTCTGAAAATAGAAAGTATATTGCCTTCTGCATCGGCGAGCACGATTCTTACGGGGTATGCTCCAGGCTTTTTCGGAGTTAAAACATCCACTTCCTTTTTCCATGTGCTGTTTGGAGCGATTCTATCTATATTTACAACAAAGTTTTTCACTGCTGCTTCTAAGAGAGTGTCATCATAGTAATAAAACATGAGTTTGAGCTTTAAGTTTCGCTCTTCCTGCTGTGAGTTGTTTTTTACCGCAACGGTTATTTTAATCTTCTTTTCAGGCTCAACAATAACGCCTACAGGGCCCGCATAGCAGTCCACTTCGAAGTTTGCCTCTGAAAGGGGACCACATATTAGTGTATTCTCTCTATCAATTGCTATGTCCCTTTGCTTGGAACTGTTTTTAATTGAGAGCTGCAGGGAGGTCGGATAAACAAATATATGGGGCACGCCAACAACATAGGTGCGTGGGGTTTTAAGATATGCATCAACTCTGTAGCTTCCTTCAGGTGCATACTCTGGGATTTTTAGATTAACAACAACTGTTTTTGATTCTTTTGGTCTGAGGCTGTAACGCTCGGATATCTTTTCTGCAATAATATTCTCCCTGTAAAATAGGAACCCCTCGCCATCAGCAATGCGGACGAGCTGCACCACAAGGTATGCATCTGCAAGCGGCGCATTTGCAAGGTTATCAATCCTCACCGAAAGATTTAAAGTTTCTCCTGCATTCAGCTCACTTTTTTCTGCCATTAGGCTTATCTGCCCATTCCAGAAAAACTCGCGCTCCCAAGCAAAAGCGTTTGGAAGAAGCAGCAAAAGAAGGAAAGCGATCTTTGCGTTCATTTAATACCACCCTTAGACCTTACAATAAGCAATACTGCAAAACCGCAGAGAACAACAAGCAGTGTATGCACTTCGGGTGTTGAAATTCCGCCAACTCCTTTTGCAGTAAAGTAGCCTTCCAGTCTGCAGCCGGTACAGAATGGGATATTTGCTTCTGCTGTAACTCTGTAAACCCCAGCCTCTAAAGGCGGGCCTATTTCCGCAACGCCTGAGTTACAGATATAGTTTGAATCGACAACGAGGTTCCCTTCATCGTAAGAATAGATTTTTATTACCACTGGCAGGTCAGCGGTACATTCAACAGCTATGTGAGCCTTTTCGCCTTCTTTTATATTTTCGGCGATAAGACCCTTTAGCTTATCAGGAAACACCGCAGTAACAGACACCTTTTTTACGCATTCTGGTTCCATACTGGAAAAGCTTGCACCTATCTCCATTGCCCCTGTTTCACCTGGAGGCAGCATTACCAGCTTCGCAAAGCGACCATCTGAAGCGATTTCCGCTTCGGTTGAAACGAGAATATTACCATTTTTGCTTACAGTTATCTTTACCTTTTCATTAGGGGCTGCACAGCATTGCTCATAGCCAAGAACTTTTAAAGCGCTCCCAGCCGGTAGAACCGCTTTATCTGTTCCGAGGATAAGATTGCGCGACTTTATGGAAAAGACGGCATTCTTTTTGCAGATGGAAAACTTTGATGCCAGAGGAGCTACAGCTTCCACTGTATAATTTCCAGGTGAGAGAGAATCCAGCGGAATCGTGGCTTCATACTTGTTATCACTTGTTATCTTTGCATTTGTGGCTATAACAACATTCCCCGAGCTGTCCTTTATACTAATCGATACGTCCTTGCCAGCTTCACCACAACACACAGAGGTTCCGGAAATTTTTATTGACTCACCGGGGCAGTAATATGGTTTATCTATTGATAGGGTGAATGCAGGGTCTATCAGCGTGAGCGTTTGGTAGCCTCTCTCAACAACACCGAAAGGAAGGTGCTCTTCAGTTATGTGATAATCATATTTTGTCTGCATTGCAGCGAAAACATCGAGTGTCTTCTGCTCAAGAGACACAAAGGGAATTATAACCTTGGCGGTTGCGCCCGCCTCAAAGCGCGTATTACATCCAGAAGAACTGAAGCTGCTGCAATTATGGCCAAGAACCTCTATTTTGCTTCCATCACGCGTGCCAACAAAGAACGATGGGTAGCCCGTTTTTATAGAGCCATCTATGCAAACTACGCTGAACTGCTTTGGAAGCGTTACCTCAATTGTACTCCCTCTGCATACAGACGTTTTTGTATACTTCGCGCCTGCAACAGCAGTTACAAAATGCCAGGGGTGATGCCATCCATAGGCCTGTTCGCAATCACAGGTGAAAACCCTATTTACAGGAGTGCCCTTAGTTGTGAGCTCGTTTGCAAAGTAAAGCTCCGTTCCCTTACATATGAGCATCCCCGAGTTTTCAACATACTCCAAACTTTCGCCATGGAGCATAATGCAATCTATCGTTACTGTTTCATTATCTTTTATCTGCTTACCCTCCCACAGACAATCCGCAAGAGCACTGTTCAGAAACAGAAAGGCGATCGCCACAATGAACACTTGAAAACATTTAGAGCCCATAAAACCCAAATAATATCAGTTTAATTCATTTAAATATTTTTCGACAGAGCTAAAGTGATTCGTAAGCTTTTTTCATAAGCAATGCATCTTCTTCAATGTTTGGACTTTCGCTTATAACAACGCCCCTGCATCCAAATTCCCTCAGGGCTTTCATAAGCTCTTTGTATTTAAAATCAGAATCTTTCAGATTGAGGTGATGGCGCTCGCCCTTTTCGCTGTATGCGATTCCGGAAACATGTATGTGCATTTCATGCAAAGCCTTTTTGCCAAGTGCCTTTTCGACCTTTTCGAGAATATTGCAGAACTCATTGTATGAGTTGAGCTTGCCTGCTTCTCTTGCATGCATATGTGAGAAATCTATGCATGGCATTATCAGCTCTAATTCCTGGCTCAGTGAAATTATCTCTTCAAGAGTGCCGAATTGCGTTGGCTTGCCCGTGGTTTCGGGCCTGATCCAGAGCTTTATGCTCTGCTGCTTCAGGCTCTCAACAATTTTCTCAAGCTCGGATCTTATAATTTTATAGACCTCTTCTTTTGGCCTGTTCTGGTAGAAGCCCGCATGAAAGCAAACGCTAAAAGCGCCACATTCATACGCACGCTCGGCTGCATCGATTATCCTCTTTGCGCTCGCATCCCTTTTTTCCTTTTCTTTGGAACAGAGATTTATGAAATATGATGCATGGCAGCTCAGCACAACACCCTTTTCTTCAGCAAGCTTTTTCACCTGCGGAGCAAGCTCTGCGCTGACATTAATATTGCGCACAAACTCGAGCTCCATCGAATCCAAAGCAAGCTCCCTTACACGAGCGATGCCATTAATAGTGTTATAGGGTTCTGTGCTCAGAGGAATACCTGCTGTGCCAAAGCATAGTTTATGCAAGCTATCACCTCTTAATCCAGCGCTCAGTGTGAATATTTGCCTCTGGATAACCAAGCCTTTTCAAGTGGTTTATTATGCTTTCCATAGCGACAGGGCTTCCACAAACATAGAAGTGAGTATCTGCACCTTTAAACGCATGCTCTGTGAGCAAGGGGTTTACATAGCCTTTAAATCCGGGCCAGTCAGGGTCATCGCTTGCAGCAGCATAGAAATCAAAATTATCATATTTCCTTGCATATTCTTCCAGCTCTTCCCTGTAGAGGAACTGGTTTGCGTTCCTGAAACCATAGAAGAACTGCAGGCGCTTATCTGTTCCTTCAATGAGCAGGGTTCGCAGCATACTTATGAGAGGGGTTATGCCGCAGCCTGTTGCAACAAAAACAATTTTGCTTAGAGATTTGTCCAGGCAAAAGCTGCCAAAAGGACCCCTAACCATAAGGGTACTACCAATATCTATATTCTGCTCTATATATTGCGTTAAACCCCCTGTATATTTTATAAGCAGTGTGAACTCCAGAAAATCCTGCAGTGGGCTTGAAGCTATTGAGAAAGCACGCCACAGCAGCTCATCAGAGTTGTGCTGCTTAAGCTCTGGATGGGCCAGCATGGCAAACTGCCCTGCGCGATAACTAAAGCCTTCAGGCTTCTCAAGCCTTATTGTTTTGTATACAGTAACACCTTTGTCTACATAATTCTTTATATCCGTAACCTTGCACTCATACCCCTGCAGAGAATCACCAAAAATAATTGAGGAAATGCACTTTTTAAACTTTTGCATTTTATTTTCATTAAATGGTCGAATCTGATTCGGAGCATAAAACAAACATTGGCGTCTTCTGGCTTCTGCTTGGAATGGTTGCTGTAGCGGTCGTTGTGGTTGGTCTCCTTCTCAAATTCGTGCCCATGGAAAGCGAAATGCTTAACCAGCTTGAGGAAACATTCAGAATAGGGCTTGGCATACTCATTGTGCTCGGTGCTGCTAACATATTCAATAAGATTGTAACCTCAAGGCTGAGGCGGCTTGCAGAGCTCACGGGCGCCGAATTCGATAAAACAAAGTTTTCCATCGCTCAAAACCTTGTTTCAGCAATAATCTATCTTATTGCAGTTGCAATAATAATGCGCATAGTGCCTGGGCTTGAAGAGATTGCATTCTCGCTGCTTGCAGGCGCGGGCATAGCTGCAATTGTTTTGGGGTTTGCGGCAAAGGACGTTGCCTCTAACCTGCTTGCAGGCATATTTATTGCAATATTCCAGCCGTTCAGGGTTGGGGATCGCATACTGTTCAACGACACCTATGGTACGGTAGAGGATATAACGCTCAGGCATACAATAATAAGAACCTGGAAAAACCAGCGTTTGGTTGTGCCAAATTCAAAGATAAGTCAGTCAACAATAATAAATTATTCCCTGAAAGATGAGAAATGTGTTGAAACAGTGGAGATTCCAATAAGTTATGAGGCAGACATAGATAAGGCGAAGAAGATAATGATTGAAGAGGTTAAAAAGCACCCTAATTTTATAGAGATCCGCGCAAGCTCTGAACTTTTGGGAAAGAAAGAACCCGTGAAGGTCAGGGTTGTATCAATTGCAGAGTCAGCAATAATTCTGAGGTTATATTTCTGGGCAAAGGACAAACCAACAGGCTTTCGTATGTCCTGCGAGCTCAGAGAAGCTATAAAGAAGCGCTTCGATGAGGAGGGCATTGAAATACCGTATCCCCACAGAACAATAATTCAAAAGAGCAAAGGTTCTGCATAGCTTGCTATTTTTTATCCGGCAGAGCTATGAATATTTCGCCAAAGAAGCTTTCCTGCCACAAATGCACTTTGCCCTTTGCAGCCAGAAAAAGCAGACAGAGGAATGTTGTTACTATTTCTATAATATTATTCTCATCAACTATGCTGGAGAAAAGCACAAGGCCTTGTTCATCAGCGTTTTCGAGGATTTTTGCATAAACTCCCTGCATCTTTTCGCCCAAATCCTGCTTTGTAAGCGTTGGAAGTTCAATTATTATCTTCTCATCATCTCTTCTTGTCACCGACCTTGAACGGGTTTTTTCCATAACCGCCTCAATTTCCTTGAGGAGTTCATCAAGCGTTACCGTGCGCTCTTTTATGCGCGCAATTGGTCGCAACTCTGGGAGCTCGCCTATTTCAGGCAGCTGTTCTTCCTCTGCTTCTTCATAAGGAAGCTTTAGGGTGCGTGATTTTAGTTTGAGGAGTATTGCGCACGCGAGCATAGCGTTTGCTGGAATTCGCAGATTGTTTTCCTTCAGTTCCTGTATCTTTTGCAGATATTTCTGCGAGAGCTCAATTAAGTCAATTGCCCACACATCCATCTTTTCCTTTCTGACAAGGTCCAGGAGTATGCTTTTCCAGGTAGGCTGCTCTATAAGCTCAACGAGGTCCACGTTTGTGCTCTCTGAATCTATTTCGTTCATACCAACGTGCACAGGCAAAAGTTTATTAAAGAGTAATGCTTAAATATATAGGAAAAATTTATGCGGTGATGCTGATGGAACGTGTCAAGACTGGCATAGAGGGTTTGGATGAGCTAATCCAAGGAGGCATACCTGAAGGTTCTGCTGTGCTGGTTTCAGGTGGTTCAGGTACGGGAAAAACAATATTCGGGACTCAGTTCGTATATAACGGTGCCACGCTCTATAATGAGCCTGGAATCTATGTGAGCCTGGAAACAAACCTGAAGAACATTATCTGGAACATGGAAAACTTCAACTGGGATATAAGAAGTTTGCAAGAGAGAAACCTAATGAAAATATACAGGCTCAATATTGGCTACGCAAAGACCCGCGAGGAGGTAATACAGCGCGTAGACGAAGAGCTCAACACGATTTCGCAACTTGTTAAGGAGATAAACGCAAAGCGCCTAGTCATAGACTCTGTTGCAGCATTTGGTATATGGTTTGACAGCCCGGCCTTAGTCAGGTCTGTGCTTTTTGAATTTGTGGACAGGTTGAAGAACCTTGGCTGCACCACGATTCTTACGACAGAAACACGCGGCGGTAGACGTGAGTTTTCAGCATTCGGTGTTGAAGAATTCATAGCTGACAGCGTAATAGCACTCTACTTCACGCCACCGCACAGGAGCATCTTCATAAAGAAGATGCGCGGTACAAACCACAGCAAGATTCCACACCCGTTTGAAATCACAAGCAGAGGTATCGTTGTGAACGCCCAGGACAGAGTACTGTGGGAATCGATCAAGTAACCAACATCTTCTTTTTTATTTTGCAAGAGTGCATCTGATTTGCGAAGCTAATTCTGTGCAGATGTGCGAAACATTTTTAAATAAAGAATGTGTAGAAT
>JAGHBI010000108.1 GCA_021161055.1 Candidatus Iainarchaeum sp.
CATTATTGCTTATATCCATGCTTCAGGATAAGAAACTACCTGACTATGTTGCTATGACTGGACAGATAGCTGAAGATGGCTCAATAGGTTCTGTTGGTGGAGTCTTTTTAAAAGCCGAAAAAGCGCATGAAACCGGCATTAAACTATTCATGATTCCAAAAGGCGATGCATACCAAACGCACAGGTTTCCAGATGGAATAAAAACAGTAAACCTGGTTGAGTATGCGCCAAAAAACTGGGGCATGATTGTTGTGGAGGTTTCAAATATTGATGAGGCGCTAAAATACGCTTTTATGGACCTTAACAGCATCGATATAAACAAACAGATTCAGGAACAGGAGCCATTTGTGCCAGATAAGATTCCTCTTAAGGAAAAGTTCATGCCTATAAAAGAGCTGACCGCTCGCTATATAAGAGACGCTGAGGATGAAATAAAAGAAGCAAAAGAGGCTTTGAATGATATGCCTGTTTCTGGCAGAGAGCTCATGAGCACGCTTCTTGAATCCCTCACGAATTCCCAGAAGCTTGTGAGCGATGCAAATATGCTTTACGAGGTCAATTACCTATATTCTGCTGCAAACAGCGCTTTCATTGCGAAGATAAATGCGCGCTTTGTTAAGGATATTGCCAAAAATCCCTCGCTTCTGAAAACAGGCTCGATGGCACTCGCTATGTGGAAGGAACAGCTTAGGACAAATATTAAGAAACTCAAGAAACTTTTGGACAGTTTTTACACTGCAGAGCGCCTCGAATGGCTTATAGCCGCAAAGCAAAGGGTTTCATGGGCCGAGGTCAGCCTCAATAATATGCAGAATATGGCCAACCCTGTCGATAGGCTTCAGGCTTATGAGTTCGCATTGGGGTGGTATGAGATAGCGAGCGATTTTTACAACATTGCGGTGGAGGCAAGCGATAAGTTCCATGCAAAACCAGAGCTTGAAAAGATGGCGAAGGAATACTTAATAGAGGCTGAGAACTGCGAAGCATTGCTTACCGAAGAGGATGAAGATGTAAAAAGGCGCATTGATGCTGCTAGGCTTGAACTTGAACAGGGCTGGTATGATGCAGCAATCCTTGATGCTGCCAGCGCTACTGGCTTGTGCTATGCACGCACTGCAATGGAAGGTAAAAAACCCACAACATTGGTGAAAGAACTTGAAAGAAGACTTTCTACTCTGAAGGAAAAGCTAAAAAGCGATGAAACTTCTATTTGGGCGGAGCTTTACAGCGTGCATGCTGAATATTTCCTAAAGTCTGCAAAACATCTCATGAAAACAGGAGCAAAAGCAAAAGCCACAGAAGAGGCCAAAACTGCACTTAGCTTGACTTCTTTCGCGGAAAAGATACTCAATGCAACAAATAAGGTGAAGGCAGCTCTTGCAAGAGCTGAGCGCAAGCCCTTGGTGATAAAGCTGCCCAAGATTGAACCAAATGCTATGCCTCTGGCAAAGGTTGGTGAGCGGCAGGCTGCTTTCTACGCGAAATACATGCCACTGTTGCTGGCTTCCATTTCAGGGCTTTTGGTTGTTGCATTGGGCTTGGTCCTAATCAGGCACACATACCCTTACAGAGCCCATCCAGAGAAAAAGCGCATGCAAAGAAGAATGGCTGAAATAGAGCAAGCGATACGCGAACTCGATAGAAAGCACCTCAAAGGCAGATTAAGTCATGCTGACTACCTTGAAAGGAGAAAGATGTATGAAGAACAGCTAAGAGCGCTGAAAGAGGAGCTTTCAAGAAGATCAAAGCAGCTTCTCGAGATAGATAGGCTTCGTGGCGAGATGAAAGAGATGAGGTTCATACTTGACCAGCTCAGAGCGCAGTATGCATCAGGCGATCTTCTGGAAGAAGACTACAAAAAAGCAATCGCTGAGTACTCCGCAAAACTAGAGAAAATAAAGGAAGCTCTCGCAACAAAGGAGCAGAGTCTCGAAAAGGAAACGAAGCCCAAAGCAAAGCGGAGAAAACAACCCAAAAGCAAGCGCGCCAGGAAACCTCGTAAAAAAACGAAAGGAGAAGGCAGATAAACTTGGAATTAGTTAGAAGCTTCCACTACCAGCCTCTCATTATGTTTTGCTAGGTCAAGGCCTATTATGCTCGATTTATCCTTGGAGAGAGTTACGCCTATTATCTGCATCGCATGTTTTATCACAACATTGTTATGTGTTATTGCAATAATATGTGCTTTCTTGGAGAGTTCCTTAATAGCTTTTGCTACCTTCATGGAGTTTATTTCATCAAGTGCAGCATCCGCTTCGTCCAATACATAAAGCGGGGCAGGCCTGTAAAGAAGCACAGCGAATATAAATGCTAGTGCAGTAAGTGATTTTTCGCCACCGCTCATCGCATCTATCGATTGGAACTTTTCCTTATGCTTCGCTTCTATTATCAGGCCAGCTTCCGTCACATTTTCATAATCTGTTAGACTTAGGGTGCCTGTGCCCTCAAAGAATTTGTAAAACATCTCGGAAAAGTTTTTGCTTATTACATTGAAGCAGTTCATAAATACCTCTCTTTTTCTCACCTCAATCTTTTCTATCATCTCAAGCACAGCATCGCGCTCTTCTTCAAGCTTTGCAATCTTTTCCTTAACCTCTATAAGCTGGGCTTCTTCATCCTTTATTGATTCGCTTGCGCGCAGATTTACAGGCCCTATTGCCTCAAGTTCTTTTTCAACCCTGCTCAGCTCTTTTCTGAGCTCCTTGAGGCTCATACCGCTCAGGAACGTTACCTGCGGCATTTCTTTGAGTTCTTCTTCGAGATCCGCTAGTCGCACTTCTGCCTTTCCCATTTCAAGTCGTATTTCATTAACTTCTCTTTCGAGGTTGCGTATTTCATTTTCTGCAGTGCTGGAGGCGTTTCTCAACGCATTGAGCGTTGTGATAGTATTTTCCTTGTCCTTTAAAAGCTCGCTGAGGGCTTCGCTCCTTTTTATTCTGGCCTCTTCAAGCTTTGCAAGCTTTTCTTTAAGCCTCTCTACATTCTGTTCTTTAACCTCTATTTCCTCATTCAAAGACTTCTTTTCCTGTGCAATCTCATGCATGCGCGCTCTCAGCTTGTCACAGCTTTTTGTGATGTTTGCAATATTGCTTTTTGCTATCTGAATGGAGCTCTCGAGCATCGCATGCCTGTGTTTCATTTCGGTGAGTTCCGCATACTTTTCATCGTGAGTGGCGCCTGAAAGTTCCTCTAATTGTTCCCTCTGCTTAGCCCTCTGTTCTTGCAATTCCCTGAGCTCTGATTCAAGCCTTGAGATCTCTCGCGTAAGCACATCAGTACTCTTTATCTGCCCTTTTTCTTCCTGTATATGCTTTTCCACTTTTTCAAGTTCCCAAAGCTTTGCTTCATAAAGTTGTAACTCATGCTTCAGCTCTGAAAGCTTTGCGAGTTCGCTCTCACATTCAGCAATCTTGCTTGCGATTTCTTTCATCGCTTTCGCGTTCTCGTTCTTTCGCGCCTCAAGCATCTTAAGCTCGTTTCTTTTTTTCTCCTTCAGCAAGCGCTTTTTCTGTTCGCTTAGTGTACTTTCACATACAGGGCACTTTGCAGACGCCTTCTCAAGATTTGTAAGTGCTTCTCTTGTTTGTTCAAGCTTTGCAGAAAGTTCACTTTCCCTGCTCATTAACTTCTTTTCCTGGTTTCTCAGCTGCAAAACCATTGTTTTAAGGCTCTTCTTTTCAAGGATCTTTATGTGCTCTCTTAGCTCTAGGCTTTTATGCCTTGCCTGCTTTAGCTCTTCGAGCTTGTTTGAGAGTTCCTTGATTCTGAGCAGGCGCATCTCATTCTCTTTGGTTAATTCGCCAAGGGCCTTCTGTTTTTCCACAATTGCCTGCTGAAGCTCCGAAATCTTGGCTTCTATGCCTTCAATCTCACTCTCTACAGCTTCCCTGAGCTGTTCAGCTTTTTGAGCTTCTTCCGCAAAACCGGCTATTTCATCCTCAAGTGCCTGTATATCCTCGCTGAGCTCAGAAAGCTCCTGCTCTCTTTGCTCAAGCTCTTTCTTTTCCTGCTCTCGCTGTTTGAGCATACTTCTGAGCTCATCTGCAAGCTCGCTTTCCTGTTTCTCAAGCTTTGCTATCGTTGCCCTTTTGGTTTCAATGGCTTCCTCCAGAACTCTGATGTCCGCCTTCAGCTTTTCAGCCTCTTTCCCAAACTCCTGAAATGCTTTCTGCTGTTCCTCAAGTATTTTGGCTGAGAGTTCCTCACTCCTTTTTTCCAACTCCTCGATGCGTTTCCTTATCCGTTCTCTTTCACCATTCTTTTTCTCGATGTTTTCCTGGCACTTTTTGAGTTTTTTCCGGTTCTTTTCGAGTTCTGCCTGTATGGAATCAATCTCTGTTTTAAGTATGCTTGCCCTCACCTGATCTTTTCTTTCAACAAGCTTCTTGTAACGTTCCGCCTGCTCCCGCTCTCTCTGCAGTTCCTCAAGCCTTGAGAGTCTCTCCTGCAAAACAAGTTTAACATCCTTTATTCTCTGGTTCACTTTTTCGAGGTTCTTCTGTGCCTCTTCCTTCTTCAGTTCGAATTCTCTTATTCCTGCAAGCTCATCTATTATTGCTCTTCTCTGCTCTGGACTCATTTCTATAATTCTTGTTACATCCCCCTGTGCTACAAAATTATGCCTGTTTCTGAGCCCGAGTTCCTCAACAAGGTTTACCACTTCGTTGAGTGCAACCTTCTTGCCGTTGATTCTGCACTCACTTTTCCCTTTTTTATCAATTATTCTGCTTATTACAATTGTTTCATTATCCTTCTTCAGCTTGAGTTCTACCTTTGCATAGTTTTCTCTTGCATTGTAATTTATAAGCTCCACCATCTTGCTTACGCGCAGGCTTTTCATGGAGGTTTCGCCGAGAACAAAGAGCAGAGCATCCAGTAGGTTACTCTTCCCAGAGCCATTTGGGCCGATAATTGCGGTGAACCCTCTCTTAAAAGGCACTTCTGCTTTTTTGAATGATTTAAAGTTTTTGAGTACAAGCTTCTTTAGCTCTATCATGGTGATCTAATCTCGCTAGCTGGTATGCTTTGAATAGTATAGGGTCAATGCGCCTAGAGAGAACCCTAGTATAATAGCGTTAAAAATAGACATTACTATTACTACAATCAGTGTGTCGTTAATGTTCAGCAGAGCGCTAGCTTGCAAGGCCCCAATGGCGAAGGCAAAGAACACAACGATTATTGCTAACAGTATCGCTTGCCAAAAGTGCTTTTCAGCAAAACCCCAGCTTGCTTGCAAGGCTTTCTTCGCATTCATGTTCTCATATGAGAGTGCTGGCAGCGCAAATAGAAACAGTTTGAGCATTATTACAAACACGAGCAGCAGGTAAACAGCGAGCGTTGCAATGTAGAGCCAAGGCCAGGGCATGGGCATCAGTATGAGAACCCAGCCAAACAGCATGCACACAAACGCAAAGATAAGTACTGCTATAAGAAACGCAATGCTATTTGAAAGTGATTTGAATGCAAATTGCAAAGCGTTCTTTACTGAACCTTTATGGGAAGAAGTTTTAACATACCTGCAATAATATATCCCGAAAAATACGGTGAGCCATAACGTTGCTATGAACACGCCTAAGATTGTTGCAATATTGCCTGCCTGCATTTTTGTAAAGAACATAACTGCTGAAACAATGTCTTTGTGCGTTATTGTGCCATATGATACTATTTCCAGAACCATATCGAGAAATGTTAGAGAGAACAGCACAGAAGACAGCGCGGCCATAACGGCTACTACAAACAGGGGCAGCAATGCTAAAGGCTTTTTTATCATGAGTTTTACCGAACCATAAACTGCATTCAGCATGCAAGCACCATTCTAATATAAGCAAAGAGCCTTTTTATTCTTTTCGAGTTGTTGCATGTTTATTCCAAAATCTCCACATGATCGATTAGCCCGTCGCTATCCAGGTCAAGACCTTCAACGACATGCGCATAGCGTTCTCCATTGAAGCGGTTTGGTTTTATTATTTCCTCAGTGTTTTGAATCAATGCCAGCACAGATGCTTTGGTGCCCGCGTTCCTCTTGCCAGCTAAGAAGAGTATTGCTTTATCCTCAAAGTACGGATGCCTTATCTTTTCAATTATCCCTATTGAATCCTCCGTGTACTCTTTTCCCGAATTCTCACTTTTTATCAACCAGTGCGCATTTTTCTGTTCGAACTTCACTGAAAGATGTTCGTTAGCTTCGCGGCTTGTTTTATTTGTTAAAGGGCCACCGATTACAATAATATTGTCGTTAATCTGACTTATATGTTTGAGCATAGTATCTAAAAACACAAAGGGATACCGAATAGTTTTGCAGAGCGTTCCTAAAAAGCCAGCGAGTTCTACAGCTATGTGCGCATCCCTTGCTCTCGCCTTAAATTCACCATGTGAATCTGGAGCGCCAACAACTATCTTTGCGTTCAACTCCTGATCCTTTATGAATGGATTGAAAAACTTCTGCAATGGTTTTGGCATGCCCTTTTCAATGCCCTGAACCTTTGCTACGCTTCCAGAGCTAAAATCAGGCATGAACGCAAAGCAGCCTGTTTTCGCTTTGTAATACTTTGCTAAGCCGCCACGTTTCTCCTCACGCTTTGTAAGCTCAACCAAGCCGGCATTTCGAAGCTTATTGATGTAATAATAAACCTCCTGTTGCTGCATATTCAGCTTCTTGGCCAACTCAGCAGGATAACTCTCTTTTTTCACAAGCTCTTTAAATATCAGCCAGCACTTCTCGCTGAGCAAAGGCTTTATTTTTTCTGTAGATTCAAGTACCTCAGCATCACATATAAAATATTTATTATCCTTCTGGAAGGATACGCGAGCAAGCAATAACACCACCACAAGAAATTTATTACTATTATTAACTATTTTTTAATAGTATTAAGAAACCTTTTTATTTATAACGCATTTTCCGCTTAGCATTTTATCAATTCTTTTTTAGTGGTTTTATGCAATTTTTAGCGGGATTTAAAAAGCTTGAGTGCGAATTTATTAATGTGCAAATTTTGTGGTTCTTATGTGTGGAATAATAGGTGTGATTTGTAAGAATAGCAATGCAGGCAAAATCGCTTACGAAGGGCTGAAAAGGTTAGATTATAGAGGCTACGATAGCTGGGGGCTTGCTGTAAAGAATGATAGCTTACTAATTTACAAACGCACAGGAAAGATCACCGCGCTGCCTAGAAAGATGTTTTATGGCTCCTGCGCAATAGGACACACTCGCTGGGCAACTCACGGCAAAATCTCAGTAAGGAATGCTCACCCGCATGTATCGCAGAACGAAAAGATTGCGGTAGTGCATAATGGCATCATCGAGAACTTTCAGGAACTAAGAGAGTTCTTGGCAAAGAAAGGCTTTTCCTTCTCAACAGAAACCGATACTGAAGTAATACCTATGCTGATAGAGCTTTATCTAAGCAAAAACCTTTGCTTTAGAGAGGCTGTTAGGAAAGCGTTGTTGCATCTGAAAGGCAGCTACGCCATCATAGCAATGTCTGAGCTTCATAGCTCTCTGATTGGTGCAAGAAAGGGTTCGCCGCTTGTTGCAGGTTTTGCCAATGGCAATTTTTTGCTTGCAAGCGATATGCAGGCAATAGCTCCCTATGCAACAAAAGCGATGTTCCTGGAGGACTCTGAGCTTATTGAAATTAATACCAGAGCAAAGGTTTACGATATTGAAACAGGTAAGCAGATAAAGAAGCCCATTAAGAAGATTGATTTAAAGCTTCATTCGGCTGATAAGC
>JAGHBI010000003.1 GCA_021161055.1 Candidatus Iainarchaeum sp.
AAGGAAAATAAAAGCATTAAAACCTTTTTAGGCAAATTTTAATAGAAAGGTTGTGCCAGAGTAGCTCAGCGGTTAGAGCGTTCGACTCATAATCGAGAGGTCCCGGGTTCGAATCCCGGCTCTGGCAAAACTTCCTCTGGTTTAATGCCTGCCACAATATTTAAAAGGAAAAGAAGGCAGGCATTTTGATATGAAAGACCCAATTTATCATTTGGATAAGAAATTAGAAAACAAAATCAAGAGGCTAAAGAAAGATGGCTCAAAGAACTCAAGGCTGATTTTGGAGTTTGTAAACTATGGAAAAGCAAACGGCATATCCGATAAGCGATTAATGCGTTATATCGCAGATTTGAGCCTCTTAAATAAGCTGCTCAAAAAGGGCTTCGATAAAGCGGATAGGAAGGACCTGGAAAGGGTTATGGCTGAGGTAGAAAGTAAGGGGTATTCTCCCTGGAGTGTTGTAACATTCAAAAGTGTTGTTCGCTCATTTTATAGATGGCTATTAAAGGATGAAAAGAAATACAACAAAATTGTGGGATGGATTAAGCCGAAGCTTAAGAGGCATCAAAAAAAGCTGCCCAGCGATTTGCTGCAACCAGAGGATATTAAGAAGCTGATAGAAAGCGCATTGAATGAGAGAGATAAAGCATTTGTGAGCCTTCTCTATGAAAGTGGCGCGAGGATTTCAGAGATACTAAGCCTGAGAATTGAACACATCCGCTTTGACGATCTGGGCGCAATTATCAACATTCCAGCTGGCAAGACAGGTGCCAGGAGAATTCGATGCGTTGAGAGCGTTCCATACTTAAAGCGATGGCTGAACAGGCATCCGCTAAAAGATGAACCTAAGGCGCCATTGTTCTGCATGCTGTTATCTCCCAAAGACCCCTTAGATTATGCAAATGCTCGTGCGTTGTTAAAGAGGCTTGCAAGGCGAGCTGGCTTAAAGAAGCGCATTCACGCTCACCTGTTCAGGCATAGCAGAGCAAGCTACCTCGCACAATATTTGACAGAGGCGCAGATGAAAGAATACTTTGGTTGGGTTCAGGGCAGCAAAATGGCGAGCTGCTACATTCACCTTTCAGGCAAGCAGGTAGATGACGCCATTCTGCGCATTTATGGTAAGGCGAAAGAAGATAAGAGAGAAGAACGCTCTGCATTAGCTCCGAGAATATGCCCGCGCTGCGGAGAAGAAAATGCTGCTACCAATGGATTCTGCGAAAGGTGTGGCGCTGCGTTAACGCTTGAGCTTGCCTTGCAGCAGCAGGAGAATATTGAATTGTTTTTGAGGAGTGCCGTAAAGGCTGCTCTTGAGAAAGAAGAAGTAAGGGAAAGTATTAAAGAAATGATAAAGCAGGAATTAAAACTTAGCAAAACAAAATGAGAGTGAGGTATAATGTTTTTAAGTAAAAGAATAATAAAATATTATTAAGCGACTGCTAGTGACTGCGCTCTGCGTTTCTCTTCTTGCCATTATCACCTCTGGCCTGTCAAAGTGAGCAAGGAGCCCACGATTATATCCATTACTCCTGCCGTGTTGTTTACTGAAAAGGAGGTAAAAAAAAATGGCCGGTGTAATGGACGTCATAGTGGGCTCACTACTGACCTTAATTGGGTTGGTAGTCTGGACGCACGTATACAATGCCCTGAATACAGAGATGCTCGGTTCCAGCGTTACGGCGCTTATTGCGCTTATACCGCTGTTAGTGGCCGCAGGATTCCTCATAAGAGGATTCCTGGGAATGTTCAGCGGGCAGTAAAAGCAGTATGCTAAAGGCTATGAGCCCTTTGCTGGGCTGAAAGAGGCTCAGCCTCTCTGCGATGAAACACTGCTGAGCTGAAAACGCAAGGCAGTGCAGGAGGGAGAGAAAAAAACTAATTCTTTGCTGTCTTGCACACTACACCCTTTGGTTTGTTCGCTTTTCAGCTACATTCAGCGAAAATAAGGTGTTTTTTCTTATTTGAAATTTCAAATTTCCACCTAATTGTAATTAATTTAAATATAGGTTTTGATTTCACACACTTTTCACTTACAAAATAAATTGAATCTTGTGTTTTGATTTTTTGTTTTTCCTCATCCTCTTTAAGATATAATAGAGTATAGAATTCACACACACTTTTTACAAAAAAAGCGAGCACAAATTATTCATCTTCCTCGGGCTCATAAACAAGAAGCGCAAGATAACTTCTGAAAAAATCGGTTGTGAGCATGTCAATCCTATCGAGCAAATAACCTTGAGCAAGCGAGCGATTAATCTTTCTCTCAAGCTCTTTTACATCAGCAGCTTCAACAATGCGAATGTGAGGCTGAGGCCTCAGCTTAGAAGCCAAGACCTGCAGCCTCTTCTTTTTCAGATGCGACAGGCGAGATTCTCTGCTCACTTTAAAGGCTGGTTGGGGCTTTTTTATAAGCATCTTTCTTGTGTTCATTCAGCAGCACCTGGCAAGTGCAACACGTGCACATTTCTTGCTTTCCAGCTCTGCGATTCTATTCCGCAACCTTTCACACTTTGAAGTAAAACTGCGCAGGTTGTTGGAAAGCTCTCTCTGGCTTTCGCAGTCAAGGAAATGCAAAGCAACGTTGTGCAGCTCAGCGAACTCTCTGCTCAGCTTG
The DNA here is from genome assembly GCA_021161055.1 of Candidatus Iainarchaeum sp. Taxonomy (GTDB): domain Archaea; phylum Iainarchaeota; class Iainarchaeia; order Iainarchaeales; family DTGL01; genus DTGL01. Next base: position 2,615 of record JAGHBI010000003.1, read on the forward strand.
CTTGCCCCGCCCTTTTCCATAGCAAGGGCATAAAGCCTGCTTATCGTTGCTTTCGAATGCAAAAAGGCTCTGTTTTTATCCTCCTGCCTTATTCCTTCCATCCTTCCACCTCCGTTTTAATCAAATTGAGTATTTTGTGAAAATTGCCGGGCAACTGTGTGCCTTTATGTGTTATGCACAGCGTGCCATTTGGGAATATTTTTGTTGTGAATCCATTGCCTCGTGCTATCAAATAGCGGTCATTTCCTTCAGCATAGCAAAAAATGTTGTGCTTGTTCAGCACAGCTTGCAATTTGAATAAATCAATACGGCGATTTATCCTAATGAAACGTGAGCACCAAACTTTTTTTGCTTTCAAGAACATCACCTGCACAATTTCATTACCATTCTAGTTCTTTGCATCTTCTGCCAGCGCATTCTCTTCTTTATTTCCTCCCAAAGCTCTGCTCTTGTTAATCCCAGCTGCTTTAGTTCTTGTTCATCAAATTCTCGAACATAGTATGTTCGTGAGCAACAATGCGCTATTCTATATCCAGCCATCGGGCCATGCCTGTGCACTCCTGCGCAATAGGGACAAATCACGTAAAGCGAGCCATTGTGCACAAGCCCAGGTGCAATAGGAATTTGTTCATGCTTCACTTAACCACCTCACAAGCCTTTACTAGATCTTCCGACAGATAAGCATCCCAGTGATAGCCAAAGAGCTGAGCACAACGTGGGCATAATTTTATACCTCGCCTAGGAATGCAGAGGAGCTCAAAGTGAAATGTGTTGCAATTGCTACAGCGCTTAGCCTTCGGCCAGAAATTTTTAATGTAAATCCACTCCTGCCTTTCACGCTTCATGCTTTATCACCTTCCCTAAAGCATAAACGTTGTGCTTTACTTCTTTTATTTCACCTGACTTGAGCATTTCCTCTATTAGAGGCTTGATTTTTGCAACATTTTGTTCATCGTATTGGTTCAAATCGAGGGTTTTGTGCTTTTTGAGAATCTCGATTATTTGAGTTTTCAAATTTGGCAGTTTTTCCTGGGTTAAATTGGCAAATTCTTGAGTTTTCGCTTTTAGGCGGACATTGCGGACATTGCGGACATTAAGGGGGGAGCCCCTATCCGTTTTTTGGCTTCCAAATTTGCCGTTATTTGGCTCAGAAACGCTAAATTTTGAGGGTGAATTTTGGATAGGGGCTCCTATGTTGTTGTCTGCGTTGTCTGCGTTGTCTGCAACATCATATCGAGCTCTGAGCTCTTCCAGCTCTTCTTCGGTAATGGTTCGCAGCCTCGCACTTGTTCTCCCCCTTCTTATACTCCTTATTCCCATGCTGCTCAAAAGGCGCCCTAATTGTTGCGACTTCCACCTACGCTCAAATTCTTCCTGGCTAATATCCTGCCACCTTTCGCATAACACTGCTTTGAATTCTGCCTTAAATTCCGAGATTGTAAATTCAACATAACTCGTGCCCTCTAAGTTTCCTTCCTTGCCCCTCAAGAACAATTGTTCTATCGCTAGAACCGCTGCCTTCTCACTGTAATAAGCGCGCTCAGCCTGTTCCCTTACTTTCCTAATAGCAAATGTCTTAATTGCGGCGTAAAGTGTAGGATCGATAAGCTTTGCTAAGATTAAAAGGGGGCACCAAATTTCACGGGCCCTGCCTGAAAGCTCGAGAATCTGGAGATTTTCAAACTCCCTTCTCACTTGTGTCGCCAATTTAAAGGAAAGATAATATAACGCCGCTCGCTCTTCTTTGAATGTGTCTGGTTTGGGATCGCTGGGCGCCAAAGGCTTTTTTGACTTTTTCAGGGTGACATCAATGAATCTCGAAAGCTGCTGCTGCTTCTCAAGTGGTTCGACTGCCGATATTGCCAGCGGTGCGAATGGGCTAAATAGTTCTATCCTGTAAGCCCCCGATTTTAGTGGTGTAAGCCTGGGCACTCTTGCGCCTGCTTTATAAGAGTGCTTGAGTAGCGACATCACTATGCTTCTATGTTTTCTCATCGCTTCGTCAAAGTCATCAACACAAAGGGTTGGACGCCAGCTATCCACTACTCGTGAATAATTGCTATCAGAGGGATCGGCTATCATCAAGCCGCGCCTGCATACTGCAGCAAGCGTTGCCAAACATCTTGTCTTGCCAGAACCAGCGGAGCCATAGAGGAATAGGCTGGGGATTACGCCAAGAACATCACTAAAGTATGTGGTAACAGCCCAGAGCGTAATTACACTTAGCTCTGGCTCTGGCAAATCGACGAATCGCGCAAACTTTGCTTTAATTTTTTTATAAACATCAGCAAGCGTTATATTCCACTCTTCATTATTTTGAATTGCTTTTATAACGCTAAAAGGCATTGCTGTGGGCAGAGAGCCAGCTAGCATGCCCTTTATTTCCACAGATGCTGTAAATTCCCCGAAATTTATATTCTTTAATTCGCCGAGAGGGTGGATTGTAATATCAACAATTTTATCATTTTCATACCTTGCTTCCGCAAGGAAATGTTCTGTCCTCGAGTAGGGTTCCGCCTCAGGATCTGCAGGGACCACCTCGGTAAAGGCTGAAAAGGGTTGTGCAAATGAAGTGAAATCGCCCTTAGAATAAAACCAGCCACTTGGCGGCAGGGTTAGGCCGTCTTCCTGGAGGATTTTATATATCGCCTTTTTGCCCTGCACAATGGCCAGCGGTTCTTCTGCACTAATTAAATTCAGCTGGCGAGCAAATTCTTTTATAGTGTAAATCTTATCATCATGGAAGTCCACAAATAATTGCGTGTTCTTGTAGAAAGCTAAACTTGGTTCCTCGTCAGGTGGGTGTAAAGGGCAATTAATTAATAAATACTCACCTTTGTCTACGTAAGTCACCTTTTCCAGAATTTTTCTCAAAAGTGCCTCAAGTTTTTTGGTCTTCTTCGCTATTTTTGCTTTGCCTTCTTCCGTGTAAGGAAGAAGGTAGTCGAGCAATTTGGCGTAATCCGCCTCGGTAAGCTCAGCAATCGGAGCATCGTTTGCAACTTCGTATCTGCGCCCTGTGTCAGGGTGCACGCTCGGTGGAATGACACAATAGCAGTTGGAACAGCGCAATTCAATCTCCACGCCCTTACCAATCTTGTATTTTTTAACACGCATTCGCCTTGCCAATTGCGGGGATAAATAATACAAATGCCAGCCTTTTTTTCCAGTCCTAACTGTTAGTGTAGACGGGAGAATCTGCTTAATCTTTTCAAAAATCTCTGTATGTTTCCTGCAGTCTACATCGATGCAAATCAGGTCGCCTGGACCACATACCACACCCACATTTCCTCCACGTTTAATGTGCTCATGAATTATTTCGTCGTCGAAAGTAAATTGATATTTTTGGTCCTTCCAACTAAAGTTATTATCCGCATTTTTTGGCTTAACCGGGACCTTCCCTTTTAACAGAATGAAACGAAAATTCGGGTTGCACAATTGCTTTGGTATCACCTACGCTCCCCCCTTTTTATTTTATTTTCCAAGTTAGTGACACGCACGCAGGTCTCGAGAAGAAGCTCCTCTAGCTTTGCCACTTCTCTCTTAAGTTTAAAGAATTCGCGCTCCAATTTTCGATACTTCTGGATAAATGGGAAGTGCCCAGCACTATTTGTGCGCGAACATTTATAAAGAGAAACGCACCCCCTTCTCATTGGAATTCCCCCCCTCTTTTTTTCTTTCTTTTTGAATTTCTATTTTTGCTTCTTCTACAACTGCTTGGATAACATCCAGCTCATTTTTCTCTAGCATCTTGACCCTCCAAGAAAGGAACATTTTCCCCTTCCATTCTGAGCTCAACCTGCTTGGAAAGAGAGATTCCATACCTCTCCCTAATTTTCTTCATCCTTTCCAAAAGGTCCTTTTGCAGGGTTACAGTAACTTTCTCCTTCATCTTCTACCACCTTCTACTAAACGCTACTAAACACTATTGTGTAGCGAAAAGTTTAAAAAGGTAGCGTTCAGTAGTATATAGTATGGCAAGAAAGAGTATAGCGCAAGCTAGAGAGGAAATACAAGCAGTTACCGAATTTTTCCAAGATTTTCCTGAGATTTATGGGACACTAACGCCCTTAGAATTAGAGGTTTTGTTAACACTTCTCAAACACAATTACCCCCTTTCTACAAAAGAAATAAGGCAGGCACTAATTACGGAAAAATATGATCGGTTCTTTAAGAGGCCTGCGCAAGTGAGGTCCCCCTCTCCAGAAGAAGAGGAGCTAATTAACAAAGTAAAAAAATTATGGGAGGGGTGGAGGAGTGGGAAAATAACAAAGACGGAATATTTTCAAGCCCTCGAAAAAGATTTAAGAGAGAGAGGCATAAGCATTCCTAGCTTCGAGCGAATTGAAAATATACTTCTTTCTTTAGAATCATTAGGGCTCGTTTCTAAACGCGTGGATGAAAGAAAGAAGGCTAAGTGCCTTTGGCTTATTGTTCCAAAATATAGAGTGAGTTACAACAAAAAGAGAGAAGAGTTTATGGAAAAAATTTTAGATTTAAAGAAGAAATATCCAGATAAAGATTTTATGAAAGCATTTATAGCATTTTTGGACGAAGGTTATTTCAGCTTTTACAATCTTGAAAATTTCGCAGATCTTATTCTGCATGAAAAAAAATAGCTTGATTTTAATTATTGCTTTCCAGCTTCTTAAGCAGTAAACCTTTTTCCTCAGGAATTGCAATTATTGTATCGCCCTTTTTCCAGCCAAGCAGTTTAACATAATCCTTCGGAACACTAACAAAATATCTGGCTTTCCATTCTTGCAGTTTCACAAAATCACCTCACACTAACATCATACTTATATGCTTTACTTTATAAACATTTATTAGCTAAAAAAGAGGAATAAGGAAGAGGCATTGAACCAAAGGAAGGAATGTTCGGCTCTGGCATTCTAAAGAAGGTGATTTTGTGGAAAAATATGAAAAACAGGTTGGGCTTGCGCTGCTGCTTGTTGGAGTAATATTTGGAATCGAAGGAATTGTGGCTTTCTTTTCCGGGTTGTGGG
>JAGHBI010000078.1 GCA_021161055.1 Candidatus Iainarchaeum sp.
CATAAATGTACAGCCACAACCATCAAGCACAACCCATATTTTACCCTTTTCAATCACTCGCAATCTCATGTACTCTGTGTCTTCGGGATCCGGCTTCTTAAGGAGCTCAATCCCTTTCTTTACAATTTCTTTATAATTGTCTTTTACTTCTTCAAAGAGGTTCGTTGTGAAAACTATTGGCTTTCCATTAGCAAATTCACCAACCTTTACCAGAACACCATCTTCAATTGCTTGCTCAAGCGGATAGCTGTCAATCACTTCGCCGAAGAATTCTTCTGGAGAAGGAGCGGCCGTTTTCTGGCCACTCCCGTTGTTTCTTATGCGCTTCACTTCGAACTCAAGGAACTGATTGAGCCTGTTTGTCAATTCCTGCTTTGCCTCGAGCATGTCATCGGTTTCTTCAAGCGCAACAGTAGCACCAATGAGTATGCCTTTGCTTTCATAGTTGCCGAGGTTGATCTTTCTGGAAACGCTTACTGTGAGCTCTTTAAGCTTCACCTGCGATCACCTCCTTTGTGCTGATTTCTACAGCGCCAGTCAAGCGCTTCAGCCCAGCGAACAGGCTCAGGAAGCAGGCAGTCATAGCTCTGCTTTTCGCTGAGCTTAACCGAATTGAAAAAACTTTTTTGCAAGCGAGCCACCTCCTAAAAGTTTTTTTCTGGAGGCGGTTTGTGGATTTTGGTGGTATTAAATCCTTTCCGAAAGGCGCGGAGCGTGCTCGCTAGAGCAAAAGGTTTAAACCAACAAAAGCCAAGCCGGAAAGAAAAAACTGGAGGTGGCGAGCGAAAAAGTTGCAGAGAGGTTAAGCGAAAAGCGGCTGGGCGTATGACTACTGGACATGATTAAACCAAAGGCTGAAAAGATTTTTTTATTCTAAGAGGCAAGATGTGATATTATTCACCGAAAAATTGTTGTGTAAAAAACGCTTTATTTTCGCTAAAAAACAGTAAAAAGAGCTTTAAAATTAAAAATAATATTTTCTCAGGCATTAAATCGGCTAAAAGAGCTTTAAATTTCCAAAGTTCCCTGAATAGCAAACCAATAAATAAAAAGTTTCCTTTCCTTTTCCGCATAATCAGGAAATTCTTTTTCAACAATGCTCCAAAAGCGTTTATTGTGCTTTCTTTCAATCAGATGTGCAATTTCATGCAAGGCAACATATGCAATCAGCTCCTCCGGCAAGTATTGCATAAACCTATTAAAAGTGATATTTCTTTTAGGGCTACAGCTGGCCCACTTTGATTTCATCCTTCTGATTCTTATATTGTTTATGTTAACTCCCAAAACAGATGAGTATCTTTCAACATACTGCCTTATGGTTTCTTCAAACCTTTCGTTCTTGAGCAGTTGAATTCTCTCTTGTTTAGCTAGTTTATTTGCTATTTTAATCAACATCGTTTTTTCATATATCCAATCCTTGTGCTTTTCTAGCAACACTTCTTTTTCTTTGTAATTCTTTGGAAGAACGAGGAGAAGCTTTCCGGTCTTTAATTCCAATCTAGGATATTTTATGTTGCGATAATCAACATTATATGAAATATCCAAATCCCGTATTCGAATTTTATTATCCATATTGCTCAACACTTTCCATGATCTCTTTGTAGAGTTTATCCCTTTCCTCAAACGTTAACTCCTTATATTTTCGCAGAAACTTTCGAATCTGCTGGCCGACCCTTTTTTTAGCAGTTGATTGTATGCTCCAGCCAGGGAATAGAAGCTCTTTTATTGAATTGTAAAGGGTTTTAGTATCTTCCAGCAACTGTGCTTTATTTTTTATTTTTTCTTGCTTTTCGAGCTTTAGGAGGACAGAATACTGTAAATTAGAGAGGCCAAGCTCTTCTTGCCTTTTCTTTAGGCTATGAAGCGCGCTTACTATTTCTTTACCCTCCGCATAGATTTCGCTTACAGATCTGCTCTTTTCTCTCCAAGCCCTAACAATGCGTTCAACCTTATCCGCTATAGATTCATACACCGGATTCTTGTATTTTTCTACAAGAACAAACTTGTTCAAAGTAAATACAATATCTGAAGCTTTTTCCCTATCGGTTTTGAATTTTTCTTCAAGGTTTCTTATATAATTCGCATCAAACTTTACTAGTGGAAGCTCCTTTTTAAGCTCTGTGAATTCTGTAGTTTCATATATGTGCTTTACTGTCTTTTCAAAGTACTTTTTGGTGTACTTCTCAACGGATTCGATTTCTTCTCTTTCAGTAGCCCTTATATAGAAAGCGTAAACTTCCGAAAGCCACTTATATTCTAAGAAAAATTTCAATTTGCTTGGATCTGAGCCTAAAAGTTCGAAAAGCTTCCTTGCTTTTTTATATTTCTGCACAAATTCTTTGGCGCGAGCTTCATCTGAAGTAAGGATTTCAATTGCTTTTAACATTGTCTTTCGTGTTGGTTTCTTTTCTGGCAAATCCCCGAACATAGCTAGAAGTTCTTTAATGAGATCTGCGAATTCTTTGCTCATTTCATCCATATTGTATATGGCTGGCGCAACATCTTCGACAGCATAGTTTGCAAACGCTTTCTGCAATTCTTTAAAGATTCCCACATAATCAATAATTAGCCCGGCGTCCTTGAAATCTTTATAAGGCCTGTTTGTTCGAGCTATTGCTTGTAACAGCCTATGGCCTTTCAAGGGTTTATTTAAATACATTGTCTTTAGGATTGGTGCATCAAACCCTGTTAGAAGCATATCGGTAACAACCAGTATTTTTGGAAGCTGGCTTTCATCCTTGAACTTTTCAATAACTTCGTCTCTAATTTCACCAACACTCTTATTTCCATAACGCTCTTTTAACTTATGTAAATAGCTCTGAATCTCTTGTGGATCGTTTTCGTTGAAGGTCATAACTATCTCGGAATATTCTTCAGGGAGATGCTTGTCCAGCTCTTTTTTGAAAAGAATGCAGCCAAACCTATTTGGAGCAACCACCATCGCTTTAAATTTCCCATCCAGCTCTTTTTTGAAGTGCTCCGCTATATCTTCTGCAACCTTGCCAACTCTTTTTTGATTAAGCAAAATTACGTTGATCTGGCTCAGTTTTCTAGCAACCTTTCCTTTTACGATCTCTTTTAAGTCTTCAGGGAGTTCTTCATACTCTTGGCTTAAGAAAGCCTCTAAATATTCTTTTTTAAGGTGTATTCCTTCTTCTCCTTCAAGCCTGGGTCTGTAAACAATTTTGAGCGTGAACTCATCTTCAATTGAATCTGTTATAAAATACTTATCTAAATAGAGCTCTTCTGGCGGGTAACTGAATTTTGCATAGGTATCTCTCTGATCTTTGGAGATTGGCGTGCCGGTAAAAGCAAAGAAAAATGCATTTTGGAGTATGCCCCGCATTGTTGAGGCCAAGCTACCATACTGCGTTCTGTGGGCTTCGTCCGCAAAAACAATTATATCATCCCTATTGAGTATCGTTTTCTTCTCTTTTGTAAGCTCTTCTAGCTCTTTGTAAATTTCTTCAAATTCTTCTGCCCTAAACTTTTGTATTAACGCTATGAAGCAGCCCCTCTTCCCATGGCCAGCATTATGAGCAAGCACTTCTTTAAGCTGGTTTATTTTCTCAATCCTCTCAAGAGAAACGGTAATATCTAGTGCGTTGAATTCTTTGAATAATTGCTCTTCCAGCTCTTTCCTGTCAACAATAAAGAAAATTGTTGGATTGCCTAATTCGTTTACGAGCTTATTGGCTGCAAAAATCATGGTTAATGTTTTTCCAGAGCCTTGCCAGTGCCATATAAGACCGTTTTTCTTCTGAGTGAGGCCTTCCCTGAAACCCAAAACCCTATTTACAATTTTATTAGCGGCTCTATATTGCATATACCTAGCAATAACTTTGGTAGTTTTTCCCCTTTCTTCCCTTATGAAAACAAAGTTTTTAATTAAGTCTAGAATTGTGGATTTTGTAAGCATGCTAATAGTTGCATCGATCGAATCAAGCCCTTCCTCTTTCCACTCATAGATTGTAACATCCTCTGCTTCTGGAACTACGGGGAAATACTTTGCAATCTGTTCGGCAGCAATTCCAATCTGCACATATTTGAAAAGCTCCGGGAATTTGTGCATATATTCTTTTATCTGATCGTAAGCATTTCTCCAGCTCACTGAAAGATCTGCTGGATTTTTGCATTCAATTATAACTAGTGGAATACCATTTACGTAAAGAATAATGTCAACTCTGATGCGCCTCTCGCCCTCGCCATACCAAACCTGCCTGCTTACCACAAATTCGTTGTTTTCTATGTTTTTATAATCAAAGAGCTGTATGTATTTCAGAGTGCCGGTTTTTTCCAGAGTTATTGGAACACCTTTCTTAAAGAACATTAAAATATGCTTGGCCCCTTCGATTCCAGACGATTTAAACTTAAGTTCATTTACAACTTTTTTGATATCATCTTCTGTTAAGGGAGCATCGGAGTTCAGGCGCTTTATTGCTCTGATCAGATCCATAACCAGCAATGGCTCATTAAGGCTTTCTCTTTCGAGCTGGGAAGCATTCTTAAATACCCATTTTTTCTCCTGCTGGAGCTTTTCAATGAAATAATCCTCAACCATGCTCTGCTCTGTAAAGGTTTTAGCTAACATTTTAATCAACCTTTTCCCCTTTTATTTCTTTGTAGCTTTTAAGGCAATTTATTAGCTTATTTTTTCCCAAAAAGAAATAAGGAAATTTGTCCCTCAGTTCATAAGAATAGCCCAAGGGAAGAAAAGCGCTCAAGACTTTTTTATTATTTTTTTCAATCAATTCTAAGGCTGGAACAAAATCAGCATCGCCAGAAATCAACACGCAAACATCACATTTATCTTCTAAAACCGCCAGCCTGATCATATCAATAGCAATCCATACATCTATTCCTTTTTCTTTCCTTTTTATATCTGCCAAACTGAGAAAGTTTTCCTCAACTATGGGCTTACAGGTGTCGCATAAACCAAGAGAATCGATCATTTCTTTTTTCTTTTCCAGAATCTCTTTATTTGAAAGTGTCTGGAGCTTCCTTGTTATAACCTTGATGCCATCCTTCTCCAAATGCGATAAAAAGGACATATGCCTGTAATACATTGCTTCGCCGTCCTTTATACTCGGAACGGACGCATACCATCGGATTTCAACCAAATCGTAATTAAAGTTAGAACAGATGAGCTCAGCAACCTTTCTTATACTAATATCGCTAGGCCTAAACCATTTTTTCACATTGTGGTACCAATTGTTAGCATCTATAAAAATTATAGCCTTAGGCCTAGCCACTATTAAGCCCCCTCAAAAGTTTAAAAAGACAGAATAAGTAGGAAGACCCAGCGTTCCCTCCGAAGAGGTCACACTGGGGACTTAAAGTATAAATTATATATGTCACATTCGGTATATAAATTTTTCGCGAGCATCTTTTTCCTCCAAATCTGCCAAATTTGACCATTTCAGACCTCCAAAGCTAAAATTTTATCAACATCAACTCTCTTTCTCCCAGTTAGCAGATCATTCATTAAACCCTTCTTGATTATCTCAAGCTTTTCTTTACGTTTCCTTTCAAGCTCGAGTTTTTTATCAACCGTGCTCAAAATTTCGGCGATTTTTTGTTGTTCCGAGAGAGGCGGAAGTGGAAGTTTAAAAG
>JAGHBI010000053.1 GCA_021161055.1 Candidatus Iainarchaeum sp.
CCTTCACTTCGCCAATAATTGCGGCTTTTATCCCATTTCTTTTATAAATCTTCAGGAGCTTTTCTGCGTTTTCTTTGCGAGCGGAAATGAGCAATGTGCCGGAGCTTATTGTAGCTAGTGGATCTAGGCGAAATTCATCGCAGAGGATCTTTGCTTCTTTCAGAATTGGAATTCTATCGGTATAAATTAAACAGCCTTTATCGCTTGCTAACATCATTTCATAAATTCCTGTGAGCAGGCCTCCTTCTGTGGGGTCGTGCATAGCGTTAGCGTATTTTGAAGCAAGCAGTGCGTCCTTAACAACTGAAATCCCCGGAGTGAATAGATAGCGTTTTGCTTTTTCAATAAATGACTCACTGAATTTTTTTCTGAGCGTTTTTTCTTTCTCGCGAGCGATTATGGAAGTGCCTTCTACAACAACTCCTTTAGTAATTATGAGCATATCTCCTTCCTTTGCACCTGCACTGGTGATGAGCTTTTTCTTTGTGGTTGTGCCAAGCATACAGCCCACTACAATAGGCCTATCCAAATTAACAGTAATCTCCGTATGGCCGCCTACAAAGGAAACACCGAGCGTTTTGCACGCTTGCGATATCTGGGAGAATATCTTCTCTGCTAGGGCTTTGGTGGCTTTATATTCTGGGAGCAAAATTGTTGCTAGAAACCATTTTGGCTTCGTGCCAGTAACAGCAATATCGTTGGCGTTTACATTTACAGCATACCAGCCAATTAAATCGCTAGCAAAGGTTATTGGGTCTGTTTTTGCAACTAAGAGGTTGTTGTCTAAGCAAAGCACAGCCGAATCTAGGCCGAGCTTGGGCCCAATTAAAACGCTTGAATCAGCAAGGCAGTATTTGGAAAGGAATTTTTCCAAGAGCTTGAAATCGAGTTTGCCTGCAGGCAGAGCCATAATAAAAAGAGCTCCCGCAAGGTTTATTATAGTTTATTGCTTTTTGAGCCATATAATTAGCACTGTTCTGAAATCGATCTATGGATTGTGAAACTGAAATAATGCGATAATATAATGAACGATAGTTTTATAAATTGAACGAGCGTTCAATGTACTATTATGAGTATAATAAAAGAGTTTAGAAAATTTGTGGGGTTCAGGATATTGGAATACTTTATAGCTCACCCATCGGAAGAGATTCATTTAAAAAAACTGGCGAGAAAACTAAATGTGAGTCCGGGGAGCGTAAAAAGGTATGGGGATTTGTACAGTAAAGAGAACTTACTCTGTTCTGAAAGAAAAGGCAACTTGAGGGTTTTCAGATTAAATAATGAGAATTTTGTAGTTAAAGAGTTGAAGAGAGCCTATTATGCTGCTCGTCTGAAAGAGGCAGGAATTGAAAAGGTTTGCAAGAATTGTATTTCAGTGGCAGTATATGGGAGCTTCGCATCTGGCGAGTTTGACGAAAAAAGCGATTTGGATATAATAATTATAGGGGATAGAAGGGGTGTGAATTACAGAGCAATTTCACAGATTGAAAGGAGCGTAAATAGAACTGTGCAGCTCACCGTATTGCCATTTTATAGGTGGAAAAAACTGAAAAAGAAAAAGGATCCTTTTGCTGAAAATGTGGTGAAAAAGCATCTACTGATAAGAGGAGCTCCGCTATGAAATTAAGTGAGTGTTTAAGGAAAGGTCTTATAAAAAAGGATGCTGGTGTGAAAAACAATGTAAAAAGCTCCATAAGAATTGCCGTAAAATTCCTAAATTCAGCAAAGAGAAACTTTCAAATAGGGGAATACGAAACTGTGGAAATTATGGGGTATAATTCAGCATTCCATCTGGCCAGGGCATTGCTGTTTCACAAAGGATATAAAGAAAGGAGTCATCACTGCCTCGCAGTCGCTATTAGAGAACTTTACAAAAATGAGCAAAAACTTTCGGAGCTCATTGATACTTTTGATGAATTAAGAATGTCGAGGCACAATGTGCAGTATGGGGGCTATAGGGTAAATAAAGAGGAGGCTGAATTTATTCTAAATTTTGTGGGTAATTTTCTAAAAGCGGTTAAGGAACAGTTGGAATAAAAGCACTATGCAACTCATTAAAATTTTCTGAGGATTCGAACGAGTTTTTTATGGAGCTTTCCATTGGAGGCTATAAAATTGGTTTTCTTGAGTTTCCAAGGGTTACCTTTAAAATCGCTCACCTTTCCCTTTGCTTCTTCAACAAGTAAAACGCCTGCAGCCACATCGTAAGCAGGAATGCCTGTTGTAATGAAGGCATCTGCTCTGGAGCTTGCAACGAAAGCGCATTCCAGAGCTGCTGAACCGAGCTTTCTCAAATCGATGGAATTCATAATAAGGCTGTGCCATATTTTTGCGATTTTGCGCCTGTTTTTTATACTGCCCTCGCAACATACCAAGTAGCTTCTCTTCAGATCCGAAATATTCGAAACTCTTATGTGCTTGCCGTTGAGAAAGGCGCCTGCATTGCGCGCAGCAAAGAAGAACTCTTTGAGGAACGGAGCATAAATTGCAGAATATTCGAGCCTGCCTCTTATTTGCAAAGCAATGGAAACCGCAAAGAATGGGTTTGCATTTATGAAGTTTGAGGTTCCGTCAAGCGGATCTACAATCCAAAGGTAATCGGGGTCTCTTTCTACATAACCTGTTTCTTCCGCAAGGATGCTGTGCTCTGGGTAGCGCTGCCATATGAGCCTTTTTATCAGAAGCTCGGAGGTTTTATCGTAAATGCTTTTTGCTTCCTTCACATAGAATCTGCCTGTGTTCTGCCTTTTTCTGAATTCCCTGAGCAAAAGCAAGCCTGCTTTTTTGGCAAAAATTTGGATGTGGTGCTTGTAATGCTGCATTAATATCACCTCCTGCGCAGAAATTTTTTTACAAATCCCCTTGGTTTCTTGCTCAGCGCTCTGGAAAGTTCGGCATCACTCAGGTTAGAGCTCAGTTCCTGCAATTTTTTAAATAGCTCTGCAGTAGTTCTAAGCCCATGTGCTCTATAAAGCGCTTCTTTTTCAGAGGCAGGCAAATAATAGAGTCTTCTTGAAATAGCGACCCTTAAATCAGCCTTCCCCTTTCTACCAAAAGAAGCCAAAGCTTGCAATGCTCTTTCATAGTCAAAACTTGCTTTGGTTCTTGTTTTTGCCACCCTTGCGGCAACCTCGCGAGCGCTGACAAGTTTTAGCACTTCCGCAAAGTTTGCCCTCCTTTGCTTTGCTTTAGCATCGCCACCACAGAGCTTTCTGAAATATGCCAGCACCTTTTTTCTTGATATGGAGGTTTTACAAAAATGCATCAAATTGCAAAGATAGGCAATATCATCCAAACGTCTATGCCAGAGCCTTGTTGGCGAGGAGGCTGCATAAAGAAGTCTTGCGAAAAGATAGTTGATATCTGGTATTCTCACAGTAACTCTTTGCCCTGCAAATCTGGCTTCTTTAGAGGGAACCCTTAAATCAGTAACTTCAACATGCATCACAAGCCTCTCGGCTTTATTCAGTGCTTGGAAAACTTTTCTGCGTGGCTGCTGTGATGTATGTTCAACAAGCTCCTCAAAGCTGGAGAAGCCATGCGTGCGAGCGAGTTTGTTGAGCATCAGCAATTCTCTTTCCGTGAAGTGCCTGCAGGGAAATATTAGATCAATGTCATCATGCCTTTTCCTTCTAAATTCTTCTGGAAAAAAGAAATTCAATGCCAAGCTCCCGCTGAGCAGCAAGCCCTGCCGGGAAAAACTCTGCAGAATATCTGCAACTTCTGCTTCAGAGAATTCCCTTGGACGCATACCCTAACATATACTGGAAAGGTTTAAAAGAAAGATACCGTGTGCAAGTGAGTGATAACTGATTTTATAAAGCTATAAAAGATTCCCGCATAGTAATTCTTCCAATAAAAATGTTTTTAACAATTTTAATATTGAAAACGCGTTTATTAATAATAATTTAAAATGAATTTGGTGTATAGTAGTGTAAGAAGGTGTAAGTATGGAGAAGACCGTAACTTTAGACATGCTCTACAAAAGACTTGTTTCATTGGAGCAAAAAATAACAGAACTTGAACACCTATTTCTGGCAGAGATTGAAGTAAGTGAAAGAGAAAAGAAAGAGCTAAAAAAAGCGAAAGAAGAGATTGAAAAAGGCGAATACATCTCAGAAGGAGAGTTGTTCAAACTTCTTGAAAGTGAATAGAATGGTCTTTGAGCTGAGGGCAAATAGAAAAGTAGCAAAAGCACTTAAATCCCTTGATACGGGGCTCAAAGAAAAAATAAAGCAATTATTCCTTATTTTAAAAGCAAACCCAACGCCAGTAAAGCGCTATAATGTGGTCAAAATAAAAGGTTTGGAAAACACGTATCGAATTAGAGTTCAAAAGATAAGAGTGATCTACAGCGTTGAATGGAAAAAGCGTATTGTGGAAATATTAAAAGTTACAAAACGTAAAGAGAGCACCTATAAACGGTGCTGTGTTGCATAATTATTCCTTTTTTAACAGTACCCCTGACCATGTTAAAAGCAGAACATAGATTACAGTAGTAACTGATTATATAG
>JAGHBI010000080.1 GCA_021161055.1 Candidatus Iainarchaeum sp.
TCAGCAACATACATATCTTCCTCTTTATAAACAACAGCAGTAAATGTGGAAACCATAATGAATCCCTCTATAAAAAACTAGTCATGAGTGTTTAAAAAACAATACGTGTTTGAATGCTGGCCTGTGGAAGATAAAGTGTACTATTTCGGGAAACTGAAGGATTGGAGTAATTCAATGCTCTGAAAAATACTCTGCAACAATACGCTCTGCCGGTGTATCCTTAATACTTGCAAAAATGTCTTCTTCTTCCATATTCCAGTTCATTATTAAAATGCCTGAGTAATTGGCATCGCTCGCATCCAAGGTTTGGAAAAGTGCTTTAAAGAACTCTGCCTGCTTCTGAAGCTTTTCTTCAGTAACTGGTTTATCTCCGTAGATCCAGACCTCGCTTATATACCACGGTTTATTATGCTTTTTACTTAGTTCTTCCATTATTGAGATCGCTTCGCGGAGATTATTTTTGAATTCCTGCACGCCTGTTTCATCAATGTGTGCGCCTGTGAGCATACCGATCATATCGAAGCCTGCTAGGTTTAAATCAAAAATACTGTTTTTTATCTCAGAATAAACATCGCCAAGCTGCACAACGAGTTTTCCTTTGAAAAATTTCCTCGCTGCTGAAATACATTTAGAATAATATTCATTAGATAGATGCACGACTTCGCTTTCGGATAAAGAGAGGCCAGAATCGAATCTAATTAAATGGTCCGGTTCGCCGCATGGGTTGAAATATTCAATCTTATATTTCTCCGCTAGCTGGGAAACTTCAGCAACAATTCCATTCCATTTATCCGAAGCTTTGAGCAAATCCTCTTTACTCTTAAAGCCTTTTTCAGGCATGAAGCCAGCCGTTAGATGAACGACCAGGCCATGCTTCTTAGCGAGCACAGCATCGGCCATTGCAGAGCGCAGGAATCGATCGGTAGTTTCGAATTCTGGACCAGGCTGCCTAAATGCACCATTGCGATAGATAAAGGTGAGCCTTATTTCATAAACATTAGCGTTAATTCTCTCTTTCATAGAAAGATTGTCAGCAATTATGCGCTTTGCTTCTGGGCCCCGCTCGCTAATCCAGAGGCCCATAGGCACAGCACCTTTAAGAAAAGAAACATATTTGCGATTCAAATCTATTGCGCTGGCATCGATTATTTCCCAAGAAGGTATACTGAACCAATCAAAGTTTTCAAGGGTAACTTTTTCCATTGGCGGGCTTGCAGGGGCAGTAGTCTCGTATTCTGGCAGTTGTTCTTTCAATGGGCTCTGCTGCGATGCTTGAGGTGTTTCTGCTTCCAAGGGTGATACCTTAAGGCTGGTTCCTGATGATTCTTTCGACTGCTCTTGCAGGGGCGTTTGCTGGATGCAGCCAGTAAGCAAAATTAAAAGAAGAAAACCCATCAAAAAGGAAAAAACATATCTTGGCATTGTAAGAGTTATAATGGTCTGGTTGTTTAAATACTTTTGCATCTCATGGTAGCTCTCTATTGGATTTTAGGTTCTTACGCATCTTTGATATGAAACCCCTATGTGACCAAAACTTTATATATTCTAAGCAAAGAAATTGTGGATGTCCAAAAAGCAAGAAAACAAAGCGTCAGGAAAAGCTGATTAAAAGCAGAGCCGAGCATTATTACAAAACATCTGATGTCTCTGCCCACAGGCAGTGTGAATGAATGAGCTTTCTTCCTGAATGCTGCTTCATACTTATCTGCACTGTAACTTATAAGGAAGGAGCCCAGCAAAGCGAGAAAACCCGCCATCCAAACCTTCACATCACCTGTAGCAAGCCAGCACCCTAATGAAATGCTGAATATTACCATACCATCTGCAATTCTATCAAGCATTGCATCAAGCCAAGCGCCTTGCGGCGAGCGCTCAAATTTCAGCCTTGCTATTTCGCCATCACAGCCATCGATGATGGAAGAGGCCTGAACAAGAATTCCAGCGATAAGGATGTGAATATAATTGCTAAAAACGTAAAGGAGTGAGGCGATTAAAGATAGCGAAAAACTTAGGAAGGAGAGCCTATTTGGAGTAACGTTGCACCTTGCCAAATATTTCGAAATTCTTGTTGAAATTGGCCTATTTATATACCTTGCAACAATACCATCGCTCCTTTTAGTGAGCGATGAGCAGAGCACCTGCTCAGCCCTTTCCAAGTCCTCAACAGTATCTATATCGCACCAGTAGGCATTACCTGGAATTTCAGTTATGTCAAATATTTCTGCATCTCCTTCAGAAGCAGCCAAAGCAATAGCATGTGACAACTCTGTTTTGTTTTTCCTAACACATTTTTCAATATAGGAAAATATCTTTGGCTTAAGTAAAAAAATGCCTGTATCAACAGCGTTTGCTCTCTTTATGTTTTTTCCTATTCGCAAAATCTTGCCATCCTTCTCAAACACCTTAGTATCTTCCTTTGTTGGTTTCCTTCTATCAACCGCAAGCATAACTGTGCTTCTTGGCCTTTTCTTTATAAGCTTTCTAAGTATTCTGTAGTTGAACACATGGTCGCTCATAAGAAGCACAAAGCTTTCTTTCACAAGCTTTTTCGCTTTAAGGACTGAAAGTGCATTGCCCTTAAGCCATTCCCTATTTCTTACATACTTTATTTTTACGCCCAGTCGCTCACCACCCCTGAAATAATTCTTTATCTTTTTCCCAAGATAACCTATCACAATTATAAATTCTTTTATCCCTGCCTCTCTAGCTGAAAGTATCACCCGCTCTAGAATAGGTATTCCTAAAAGTTTAATCAGAGGCTTTGGTTTCTTTTTGGTTAGGCCGCCAAACCTTGTGCCGTCGCCAGCAGCAATTATTACGGCTTTCGTTTTATCCCCTCCAACGAGTATGAAAAACTGTTCATATTTGCAAAAGCAAAGAGCTCAAGCCAAAAAATCAAACAGGAAAGGATAGGTTGGCTTGAGCATCTAGCTCAGGACATACCAAGCCCCCAATTTCACAAAAGAAAGAAAAAAATAAAAATACTGCGAAATTCAGCTCTTTTTAAACCTTTCGCTTCGCGGCTGTTCCAAATTTTGTTTGCAAAATTTTTTTAATCTGGGAAACCCGTCTAACCGGCAATTTTTGAAACAAAACCGCATTCTAGGGAAAACGGCAAAAGCACAAATGTGGCCTATTGCTTCGCTGGCTTGAACCATGCTGTGAAGTGCCTCAATGGACCTGAG
The DNA here is from genome assembly GCA_021161055.1 of Candidatus Iainarchaeum sp. Taxonomy (GTDB): domain Archaea; phylum Iainarchaeota; class Iainarchaeia; order Iainarchaeales; family DTGL01; genus DTGL01. The sequence goes on from JAGHBI010000080.1 coordinate 3,186, forward strand.
CCCTTTACAATTCTGTAGCCGTGCACCTTTTCCTTTCTTTCTGCAATTTTTTTGTGAGCTTCAATAACCACGTCCATGTGCGCGTTTGTGTAAACCCTTCTCGGAATGGCCAAGCGGGTCATTTCAAGCTTTGGGTATTTTATTCTGCCTTTCTCATCTTTTTCCGCAAACATAACGCTACCTATTTCAACCGCGCGCACAGCAGCTTCGCGGTATAGTTCAACCACTAAAGCTTGTCCCGGAAACTCTGCTTGTGGAATATGCGGCAGGAAACGCTTTGCTTCAACATACACAGCGTGGCCACCAATCGGCTGTATTACAGGAATTCCTTCCTTATGCAAGCCTTCGCCTAAATAGCGGGTCTGCGCTATTCTGCTTCGCAAATAATCCTCATCCAGGCCTTCAAGCAGGCCTCGGGCCATAGCTTCTAGGTCTCGGCCTGCTAGGCCACCATAAGTGGGAAAACCTTCAACAAGAATTAAGCGTTGCTTCACCTTCTCGAAAAGCCTTGAATCATTCATAGCCAAAAAGCCGCCTATATTCACCAAGGCATCCTTTTTACCGCTGAACGTGCAACCATCAGCAAGCGAAAAAATCTCCTGAGCGATTTCAAGGACGCTCTTATTTTTATAGCCTGCTTCTCTTTCTTTTATGAAGTAAGCATTTTCGGCATAGCGGCAGGCATCTATAAAAAATGGCTTGCCATAATCCTTGCAAATTTTGCTCACCTTGCGAATATTCCGCAGCGAAACAGGCTGGCCGCCACCAGAGTTGTTTGTGATCGTGAGCATAACCAAGGGAACCTTTTCGAAGTTTTCATTCAGAAATCTTCTGAGCTTTTTTGTATCCATATTCCCCTTGAAAGGAACCTTTTTGAACGGTTTGTATGCATCATCTATTACTAAATTTATTGCCTTGCCGCCATTCATAATTATATTTGCTCTCGTTGTATCAAAGTGCATATTGCTTGGCACAATCATGCCAGGCTTTATTATCGTTGAGAACAAAACATTTTCAGCAGCTCTGCCCTGGTGTGTGGGAACAAAGTATCTGAAACCAAATATTTTCTTTATAACGCGCCTGAGGTTGAAATAGTTTCTGCAGTTAGCGTAAGCTTCGTCACCGAGCATAATGCCTGCCCACTGATTGCAGCTCATTGCGGCCGTGCCGGAATCTGTGAGCAGATCGATGTAAATATCCTCGGAGCGAACATTGAATATATTATAATGAGCCTTTTTTAGGATTCGTTCGCGTTGCCTGCGCAAGGGGATTCTAACAGGTTCAACAACCTTTATTCTATAAGGTTCCGCCAGCACAATATCACCTTTTTTATAATTTTACGAGTGTGCCCATTTGAAAATTATTCCAAGCCTATATGCGCCAAGCATTATAAGATAGCTTGCAGAAATGAAGAGTAAGTATTCTCCATAGTACGGCTCAGATGATGTTGAAAAAGCTGTTGTGCCGCCATATATAAGTATTAGCACCACAGCCAAACAAACCGCGCAAAGTACCAATAAAAGTTGTATAAAAGCTTTCAGCAGCCAGGAAGAAAGCATGGGGGCCACCTTTTGCTCCACAAGATCAGTGCTTGAAAGTCTTCCAAGAACAGCAAATATGTTATAAATGAGCTTATTCTTTAAGCCAATTCTATCAAAAAAAACAGCTAGAAGAACTACTGCAAAAAACAGAGTTATTATTATAGAAAGCACTACGACCAGAGCCCATCCAACAAAATACCAATGCCAAAGGCCAAAAAAAGCATCAATAATGGAAGAAATCTGAAGAAAGACTGAATCTTTTCTAAAAAAGAAAACATGAAAGATTAAAAAAGCGCCGGAAAATATAAGGAAGTGGTTGAAAATTTGTTCTAACTTTTTAAGCTTTCCATTCATACTCTTCCCTGTTACAAAACAAATAATATAATATCAATACACAATTATATTTTTATGCAAATGGGGGGCCGTGGTGTAGTCTGGTCTAGCATACCAGCTTCGGGAGTCAGAACCGCAAGCGGTTCCGACACCTCCAGCAACCGCAGGAACTTTTGGGTGTTTACCGAATCAGCTGGCGACTCGGGTTCGAATCCCGGCGGCCCCATAAAAACAACATAAGCAAACAAAATCGCAGAATAGGGTAATGTCAAGTTAGTAGGGATAAAGATTTGATTGCCTGCTGCAGTGTTCTCTGTTCCAATGGAGTTCTACGCAAGCTCTCATGGTATTTGCAGTGATTGTGGCAGTAAAAGAACACCTTGAAGAACTCGGCAGCAGGTCTGTATGCCCTAAATGGAGAGAAACGTTCATTTCTGCCCAAGGCTTCACACATACACCTCAA
>JAGHBI010000087.1 GCA_021161055.1 Candidatus Iainarchaeum sp.
ATGGAATAGAGTAGGCTCTTGTTCAACAGCTATGAATATTACTTGGAATGGTCGCGATAGGAGAGGAAATACTGTAGCTCCAGGTACATATACAATAAGTGTCAAGGTTTGTGTCAATGGAAGTCCAACAATGTGTACAAATGAAGCATCTGCCAGTGTTGCTGTTACGGGTGCTGCAACCCCTCAGCCCTCACCAGGAGCTGCATGTACAGATTCTGATGCAGGTCTGGATTATAACACAAAGGGGTATGTATATTTCAACGGACAATACTACCATGATTTCTGTTCTGGTGAGCAGTTACTATATGAACACTATTGCAAGGATGATTCCGTAAAATTTGCTACAGTGTCACCTCCAAGCGGATATATCTGCCAAGACGGGCGTTTTGTTCCTAAAAGTCAGGCATCTCCCACACCAGGAGCAACACCTAGCAATTACTATACTTGCCAGGATACTGATGGAGGGAACGATATATATAATGCTGGAAAGGTCATAGTATACAGGCCTAGTGGCAGTGTGTACCGAGAGGTTGGTGAGTATTGCATTAGTGAGGATTGGCTGAAAGAAACTTACTGCACAAAAGCCCAAGCAGAAGCCCCCATTAATATGTACGCATTGGATACAATACCATGCCCAGAAGGATACAAATGCACCTTTGGAGCATGTAGGAAAACAGCCCCATATTCCATTGCGTTACCTGAAAAAGTTTATGCAACTCTTAACGTTAGTTCTACGGAGGCAAAGGTTGGCGAGTTAATTTCCTTTACAATTACTGCTTATGATGCCCATGGAGTTATAAGCGTATATTTACATGATGGCACCTCATGGCACAAATATTCCTGTGATTTGGGCCCCACATGTGAAAAGACAATAACTAAAGCATTTTCCGCTCCAGGAGTATACCGCTATTATGGCTATGCCTATGGTATTACTGAGGATGGAGAACCAGAAGGCAGCTATACAGATCCCCTATATGTGGAGGTAGTTGTGCATGCGTAAGTGTGATCCCAGAATGAAATTTCTTATAATAGCAAGTATTGCTGCTGTCTTCCTAGTGATATGTTACATTTTAGTTTTTTCTCCCCAAAGAACAGCATTCCCTGAAAAAGGGTCCAACCACGGAGGCTTTATAAGAGAGAAAATCTATAGTATTTTCAATAAGTATAGCAAACCGTTGCCAGTATTTTCAGACAATTTCGAAAACGTCTTATCTGGATTTGGTCTTATCACAGATATAAATAACGATGAAAAAACCTTGCTTAGCATTCATTCAGAGCTTAAAGCTTTAGAAGATTATGCCTCGCATGAAGGAGAAAAATCACTTCTGAAAAGCTTCCAAAAACTTATTTTATTGGACTTAAATGTTGTTAAAGCCCTGAAAAGTAATGCTTTTACTAAGACAAAAGCCTTGTTCGTCAGTATGGACAATCCAAGTACTTTGTGCGCACAAAACATAGAATCGCTAGCAGAGATCTCAATTCTTTTTGATGATTTGGGCAAGTTTGGAGAGGAATCTTTAAGGGAATACACCAAATATCCCGATATTTACGGCGGCATTTTTGAAAATGTACGTACGCTCAAAAAATACGCCCATTATAGCAATGCCTTTACAGACATCTATAACTCCCTTTCCCTCCTTTGTAAAAATTATTTAGATGCTAAAGATGCCATTTCCCTGCTCGATTCTGAAAAAATAGAAAACCTGTGCAGCTCTGGGCTGATTGAAGAAGAAGCACTCAAAATAGAATCGAAAATTTCTAGAATGACCGAAGAATTAAAAACCATGAAAAAAGCGCTTACTGAGCTTCCAACGGAAATTCTCAATGCTATCGGTTTTGAGGAATCAAAGCTTAAACGGCTCAACATTTCGATATCTTTGCTCTTGGAATTTGTCGGTACCCTTAAAAGTGGAATGCTTTGCAGTGACTGAAACCTTTATTATTTAAATAATTTTTCTACGGGCTGTTACTAGAAATATTCCAAAATGGAATAGCCGTGGAAAGTTTTTAAACAATTCAATCCATATTTTTATATGCGGTTCGATGAGGAGCTGACGATGAAACTGAGCTAAGCAATGAAGAATGATGGGCAGCCTAAGAACCGCATCCAAAATACTATTTGGTGTTTTTGCGTTGTTAAATAATCGAGGTGTCTGTATGGTGAAACTAACGGTTGGCAAAAAGGCTCCCAAAGTGGTAAATGCTGTTATTGAGATTCCAAAACACAGCAATGTGAAATATGAGGTGCATAAAAAAACAGGAGTAATCTCTGTCAGCAGGTTTTTATACACCGCCACAACCTATCCATTCAACTACGGTTTTATTCCGGAGACCCTTGAAAACGATAACGATCCGATAGATATAATGGTTATAAGCGAAGAGGCTGTTGTGCCCGGCTGTATTATAGAGGTGAGGCCTATAGGAATGCTTGTTACTGAGGATGAAAATGGCATAGATAACAAGATAATTGCTGTGCCTGCTGAAAAGATAGATCCAACCTATAGGCGCATTAAGGATATAAAGCACTTGGATGACCATGTGCTGAGAAGAATAGCACACTTCTTCGAAACATATAAGGAACTTGAGCCAGAGAAATGGGTTCGAGTTAAAGGATTCCAGAACAAGGATGCAGCGCTCAGACGCATAAAATACTGCATGAAACGATACCAGGAAAAGACTGTTAAAAAGTAGCTTTCCACTTTGAGTACGCATTTACAAGCTTAAGGTTTGCAAGCGTATATTTCTTCAGGGCTTTAAGCTGGCTTGCATCTATTTCTTCTATAGCATGATTCCAGTGGACTGAAAGAAGCATGCCCTTTTTAGGTTCTTCAATGAATTGGTTGTTTATAAGCATTCTTTTCTCTATGAGCTTCAGCTGGCTTGCTTCATACATCAGTGCTATGCTCTTAACCTTAAGCTTGTCTTTTTTTCTTTCGAGAAGTTTGCCCCACTTTATTATGCAGCTATCCAGATTCTTTAAGATAGGTGCAAGCTTTTTTGTCAGAAACTGTATGAAAAGCACATGGAATGAATGATGCACAAACGCTTTGTCCCTTAGAAACGCTGCCTTTTCCTCCCTTATGCTTGGCGGTAACATCTTGAAATCTTCCATTATCAATTTTTTGACATCGCTCAGTTGTACATTCTCAAGTAAAGAATTGCCAAGCCAATACGCTTCAACAACGCGCGCATCAAACTCGTTCAAGGAGCTTGCTTTTGCTATGAGCTTTAGGTAGCTGTACAAACCTTTGAATGTTTGCAACGCTTGCACAACCTCTTTTTCCTTCGCTTTTGAGGGTTTTTCCAGATAATTTCTGAAAAGCTCTGAGAAATTGCAAGCGCCGCAGTAGCCAAGCATATTTGCAGGCATGGAATATTTGCAAGCTCTTATTAGGCCCTTATTTGCGCCCAAATAGGCACCTTCCGCTTAATAGCGCTAAACACATAGGTTATGCCCACAATAAGCACAACACCACAAACAATTAGGAACAAGCCTAAAGCTTTTTCAAAGCTAAGCGCTTTTCCGAGGAAATAAAAGGAGAGCGTGGCGGTTATAGGTTGTGCTAGCAGCAATATGCTTGTCGCTATATGCACCGGCACATACTTTAAACCATTGTAATAGGTGAAAACATAGAGGAATAAAAGCGCCGAGGTTATGAGCACCCAGGAAAGCTGTGGCATAGTTAATGATAGTGCGGCCTGCAGACCTTGGGGTATGAACAATACAAGCGCAGCCATCATGAACGCTGACCCGAAAAGCATCCTTGCAAATGCAACCTGTGTTCCTGAAAGTTCCTTAAGGGCATTTTTTGCAATCACATTTTCTAAGGCCCAGAAAGTTGTTGCAATCAGCACAAGTGCTTCTGCAAACAGATTTACATGCTTGGGAGTAAAGAACAAATAATTGCCTGCAAGCAGCATCATAGCGCCAAGTACAAACCTTGAACCTATCTTCTCTTTGAGCATTATAATGGCAAAAATAGTTGCCCACAGGAAAAGTGTTTTATGGATAAAGCCTGCTGTTGCAGGGCTTTTTAAAAGCGAGAGCGCATAGAAGAAAAGGAGAAAAGGAATACTTCCACCAACAAACCCAATAGCTAGTAATTTCGCAAAGACGCGTTTTTCAAACATTTTGTAAAGTTGCGAGCGCTCCAAAACAAGGACAGATACTAAAAGTGCAAGTGCAACTATGCTATTTTTCAGCGTAGTTAATGCAAAGGGGTTCATTCCCTTAACTGCATAGTAGTTTATGAATATGCTGAATCCGCTTACCAGTGCGGTGAGTAAAACGAGTAGAATTCCTTTTTGCATAGAAAGGGTGAACACCGAAAATTAATAAAAATATTATCCTGCTTGCTGATATTAGCTGTGATATAGAGGGCTTCTTATGGAAAGCGCGTATGAAAACAGGAGTGCATCATTCATTCTTGGGTTCTGCGTAGCTGTTGTAATCTACCTAGTTCTTACCGCTGGCTCAGGTACTTTATTTTTTTGGAGCTTAGAAGAGCTTTTCCTTGCGATTGTTTCTGGTATTATTGCCGGTCTGGTTACAATGGTGTTTCTTTCAAAGCTCGCTATAGAACCAAGCCTTAAATTCTTCAATCCAATACGCTGGTTTCTTTTCATTATTTATATTGTTGGGCCGTTCTTCTTTTCGATGGCGAAAGCAAATATTGATGTCGCATACCGCGTGCTTACCGGAAAGGTGAAACCAGGCATTGTTGTCATAGAGCCAAAGCTGAGGAGCGATTTTAGCATAGCAATGCTGGCAAATTCAATAACGCTCACGCCAGGTACGCTCACTGTTGATGCAAAGGATGGCAAACTTTTCATCCACTGGCTGAATGTTAAGAGCCCGAAACCTAAGTTAAGCGATGTTTGTTCGAGCTTTGTTTCGTGGATAAGGAGGATAGCGGAATGAGTGTATTCATTATCGCCAGCGTAGTATTGGGCATCATAGCTTTGATAGCCATAGCGCGCATCATTCTGGGGCCAACTCTGGCTGATAGAGTTGTGGCTTTAGATGCTACCAATACAATGGCTGTGGCTATCCTTATCCTCTTATCCGCAGAGTTCAGGCAGGCGATGTTCGTAGATATTGCAATAGTGTATGCAATGCTCTCCTTTATAGGAACCATATACTTTGCAAAATACCTGGAGGCCAACCAAAATGATTGAACTGTTAATCTATGTGTTCATTTCAATGGGTTTGCTCTTCCATGTAATAGGTGCGCTAGCATTGCATAGGTTTTTTGATCCATACACAAGGCTTCATGGTTCAACGCTTTGCACAACTTTCGGTTCGATATTCTTGGCATTAGCTGCGATAATTTATGCCCTGCAAACAGGTTTATTTCCAATAGCTTTACATGTTTTCCTTGCGATTGTATTTTTGATGGTTACAAATGCAACGGGCGCGCACGCGATAGCGAGAGGCGCTTACCTGCATGGAATAAAACCTAAACGCTTAGCTGTGGATGAGCTCGCAAAGGTGAGGAAATGATTATCCACGCAATACTGCTTACAGGCATCGTTATTACAGCCTTGCTCGCAATTAAGCTCAAAGATCTGCTCGCTTGCGCAGTGCTTCTTGGTGCAATGAGCTTGCTGTTATCGCTGGAATTTTATCTTTTGCAAGCACCCGATGTTGCAATAACAGAAGCCGCTGTTGGCGCCGGGCTTGGCACAGCAATCTTTGTTGTGGCTGTGATGAAAACAAGGAGGTATGAGGAGTGAATTGCGCAAAGCTTTTCTTCCTTGTGCTTTTAGGCATCTTTCTAGTAGCATGTTCGCTTGCCTTAAGGCCTTTTGGCAAGCCAAACGCAACAGAAATGGATGAGTACTTTATTATGAACTCACAGAAAGAAGCCGCAAGCAACAATGTTGTTGCATCTGTTGTGTTTGATTACAGAGGCTTGGATACACTTGGAGAAGCCACAGTGCTGTTCGCTGCTGTAAGCAGCATAGTTTTGCTTTTCAGGGGTGCTCTGAAGTGAAGGACTCGCTTATAATAAAAACCGTTGCAGCAACAATGCTTGTTCCAATAGTTACCTTCGGCATTTACATAGTTTTGCATGGCCATCTGAC
>JAGHBI010000046.1 GCA_021161055.1 Candidatus Iainarchaeum sp.
CCACTAAGAATGTTTTAACTGATTTGAGGTTTGCAGCTAAATACAATTTTGATTGGTTTGAGATTGACCTGGACTGGGAACAGAATTTTAACCTGAAACCTGAAACAATAAGGCAAATCAAAAAGATAGCCGAGGAAAGCGATGTTCGGCTCATTGTGCATGCCGCTGGCCCCTTGCCTATCAGCACAATTCTTCCAGAGATTCGCAGGGCAGTCTTCCTTAATCTGAAAAAAGCAATAGTGCTTGCTCAGAGAGTTGGGGCTGATAGAGTAACTGTGCATGCGGGCTTTAGGGAACTGCCAGGCCAAGCAGCAAAGCTCAGCTATAAATCTTTGATGAAGAATTTGAGGGAGGTTGTGAGGATTGGGAAGCGGCACAGCATTACCATATGCCTCGAGAATTTTAATAATAACCCGTTTTTCTTATGCTTCGAACTTGAGGATTTCTTAAATGTTTTGAATTCTGTAAAGGGGTTAAAAGCAACTTTTGATGTTGGGCATGCGAACACAACAAAAACAAAGCCACATAAGTATTTCAGAGCAGTAAAAGATTTCGTTATGAATATGCATGTTCATGATAATAATGGAAGAGCAGATGAACACAAGTGCATAGGCCAGGGCAACATAGATTTCAAAAAGTTGTTTTCTGAATGCAAAAAAGCTGGCTATTTTGGACCTTTCATGCTTGAGGTATTTCCCTATAAAAACATTCTGAAAAGCAGAAAATTGTTGCTCGATTTCTGGAGTGAAGCATAATTTCCATAAAATTTATTAATAGTGAGCAGTTAATTTTCTATTAGGCTGATCAAGATGAAGGAGCTTAAAGCCATTTTGCAGGCATGCAGAACATGGGAGGAAAACAAGAAGGTTATAGAGTCAGCTCTTTTCATAGCTCCCGGAGCTTTAGCTGTGGATGACTTGGCCAAGCTCATAAATGTGAGGGATAAGCACGTGGTGGAAAGAATGCTAAGTGAGCTTATAGAAGAATACAATAAGCGAGATTCAAGTATTGAAATATTCTGTGCTGATGGCACATACCAGATGCGCATCAAGCCAGCATATCTTGATAGAGTCAGACACCTTGCTGCAAAGGCCGAGATTACCAAAGCGGTGCAGAGAACGCTGGCGTTGATAGCAGTGAAAGAGCCTATAAAACAATCCCTGGTTATAAAGTACAGAAACAGCAAGGCTTATGAGCACATAAAGCTCCTTCTTGAGGAAGGTTTTATTGCTCGCGAACCCTGCGGCAGAACCTATGTATTAAAAACCACGGAAAAATTCAGGCAGTACTTCGGCGATATAAAGCAGCAGAGCGTTGCTTAGGAAAGCTTCTCCAAAGCTTCTTCCACATGCTTCCTGAACACTATCCTGCTAGCTTCTCTTTCAGCGTTTAATCCGGAATTTTTCATAAGTGCCAAACCAAACCTGATATCATTTCTCTCTATAGTTTTTTCTTCAAGAAGCGCTATGGCTTCCTTATGCCATGTGCCCTCATAAAACGCATACTTTCTGCGCTCCGCAAGTATCGCTCTTATTTCATCCTCTTTATAATCCCTAAACTCTATATGCTCCGCAAGCAGTCTTGAGCGTATCCTTTCATCAATGCCAGCAATAAAATCTTTCTTATTCGAGATAAGCACAACCGCCTTTGTTTTTATCTCCTCCAGTATTGCATAGAGAAAATCGAGGCTTTTTGCCTGATCTATCTCATCGAACACAAAAGCGCATGGCATAGTAAGCCTTGCCTTTATCTTTTCCAGAGTGGAATCGCCAATTATACTAAGCTGCTTAGCTATCGCACCTATAATATTTTCGGATTCTGCATGCGTCCAGCAATTCACAAATATTGAAAGCAAGCCATGCTCAGCAAGTTCCTCGAGCACGCGCTTAACAGCATGCGTTTTGCCTACGCCTGCTTTTCCATATATAAACAGATTGCGCCCGGATGTGCCATTGAGCAGGGGCTGTAAAGCTAATGCTATTTCCTTCTGTTCGTTCTCTCTAAATGGTAGTATTTTTGGCACAAAATCAGGGCTTAAGGAATCTATATTTGAGAAGATGCTCTCTTCGCTGCTGAGCGGTGTAAGCTTCAATTTAAACCCTCATAACCCCTTCTTTAATATATATGCTCTGCCGGAATAAAGCTCTTTAAAGAGCTCTGCATCGTTAGCGGTACCAACTATAGAACCATAATGCATCGGTATCGCTATCCTGGGCTTTATGAGCTCAGCAGCTTCTACAGCTTCCTCAGCATTCATAGTATAGGTCCCACCAACAGGGAATAGCGCAATATCGATGTCTTTTATATCCCGCATCTCAGGAATAACATCGGTGTCGCCTGCATGGTAGATGCGTTTGCCAGCAATATCGATTATAAAGCCCAGGCCATAGCCTTTGGGGTGAAATTCTTTTCCTATGTTGTATGCGGGCACAGCAGTTATCTTGATACCCATAACATCAATCGTCTTGCCAGCATCTATGATTTTTGCCTGCACGCCAAGCTTTTTTGCACTGGCTTCATTACAGACAATGATTGTATCATCTTTCATAATCTTTTCCACATCTTCCTTTGAGCAGTGGTCATAATGGTCGTGTGTTATGAGCACAATATCTGCCTTTTCATCCTCTTCAATCTGGTAGGGGTCTATATAAATAACAATATTATTGCTCTTCACCTTAAAACCGGCATGCCCAAGCCATACAAGATGCAAACCATCTATTTCCATAAAACCACCAGAAAAATTAGCATTCAAATCCTTAAAAATTTTTCTGATTTATGCCTGCTTTAGCTCAACATTCAAAAGAAAAGCGGGTATGCTGGGAACAGCGATGCAAACAGCATTGAAACTACTGCCATAAGCTTCACAAGTATGTCCAGCGAAGGGCCAACAGTATCCTTTAACGGATCGCCAACAGTATCGCCTATTACTGAAGCAACATGTGCTTCGCTCCCCTTGCCACCATAATTGCCTGCCTCAATATACTTCTTTGCATTGTCAAGAGCGCCGCCTGTGTTTGCACAGTACACAGCGAGTTGCATGCATGAAAGCAGTGCACCTATAAGG
>JAGHBI010000041.1 GCA_021161055.1 Candidatus Iainarchaeum sp.
ATGGGATTTCGGAAGGGGAATCCGCAGGATTTCGCAAGGGTTTTGCGCACCAGAGATGAAAGTGTTGGTTTGCATGTTGAATTTCCAGAAGTCTCAGAGAATAAAATAGTTTATCAGTTTCATACAGATCCCTTTCCAAACCTGAAAGGGCATATAGAACCAGAGAAGCTGGATGCCACCTATATGCGCTTCAAGGTACGCTATCTACTGGGAGACCATTGGGACTACAAAACAACAAAACATCTGTGGAAAGGCGATCCCTACACAGAGCACGTAATTTTCAAAAAAGAATAACTGGGTTATTTGCTATACTTGAGGCAGAATTCCTTTTTTGCCTTATCCTGAATATTGTCACAAAGGGATGGGTCATCTATATTAACAGCAATGTCTTTATAACAGTCATCTTTAATCTCCTGAACTATGACATGTGCACATAAGGAAGCGTCTTTGTTCTTAATAGCTATTTTGTAATAACATAAGCTCACCACATCAGCATCTGAAGATTTGCTGCATAAACTGGTATCGCCAACTTCCAAAACAATAGAGATGTAACACTCAGCCTTTTCGTTCCTCTGAGATGTTGGAATGTCAACCACTTTTTCACAGAAGGACACATCCTTAAACTTATATGCAAAAGTGGAATAGCAAGAGTTCGTGGTTGCTGTTGTTGAAAGCTTTTCGCAAAGCGAGGGGTCTTCTTTAGTAGTTGCAATCTTAAGGTAACAGGAGTCTCTGACTCTTTCCTCAGAGGCTTTCCCACAGATAGAAGGATCGTTCATTTCTGAAGCAATCTGTTCATAGCAGTTTTCTTTGCGCAATTCTAATTTTTCACAAATTGAATAATCCTTCTTAGTTAATGCAATCTCTTCGTAACATTTCTGTTTCCAGTTTCCACTGTTCTCGCAAGAAGCTGGATCTAATGTGTTTATTGCAACGGTGTAGTAACAATAATCAGGGCTTTTACTCTGACTGCAAAGAGAGGCATCATTAAGAGTAGTTGCCAGATCATAGTAACAGTCTTCACGTTGTTCCTCCATCATATCACAAATGGCCGGGTCCTTTTTCGCCTTAGCAACATCCTTATAGCAGTCCCACTTTTTTATGTATTCTGTATTTCCTGATATTTTGTCGCATATCGAAACATCTTTTTTATTGAATGCAATATTTTTATAGCACCTGTCTTTTTCAGCAGTCGATGTTATTTTATCACAGATGGAAGGGTCTGAAGAAAACTTACTTGTATGTGAGTAGCATTGGTTTTTATAGGTTTGATTCTGTATTTTTTCGCAAAGAGATGGGTCTTTTTTAAGTGTGGCATGATTCTTATAACATTCATCCCTGGCTAGGCCACCTCCGAGTTTTTCACAAATCGAGGCATCTTTGGCAGCCTCTTTAACTTCCTCAGGTATTTCTGCGCCTGTTTTTTCCTCTATTTCTTCAAATATATCTTGGCTCTGGCTGGAGGGGGTGCCTGCTTGTGTGCTTGTTTGCCTAGTGTTCGTTGCTTCTTTTACATTTTCAGAGTTATTTGCAAATATTAAAACCAATGTGCCAGCAAGGAATAGAACAATTGGGATTGCAAACAGCAGATGGAAATTTGTTTTTCTTTCATCCATACTTACATATATAGCACTTGCCATTTAAATAAATAACATTGCGAAGCGAAAGATATAAAAACACCAAAAATGTTTAATAATAGCGGTGGTGCCTATGGAAATATTTGAAGGGAAGGAAACTCCGGGCAGTTTATCCAAAGGCTGGCAGCAATTTATTTTAGGGACAATTATTTTCTATATCCTTTATTTTGCGCTTTTAGCAAGCTCTTTCGCCAATGCTGTGCAATCGATACTTACCACAGGTACGATCACCCTAAACCACAGCGACTTTGTTATAAATGCTGCGTATTGCTTTGGGGCAACCTTCTTCATTGTGGTTTTTATAAAACGTTATAATGAGGCATCACCGAGCAGACTTGGCTTCGTGATTTCGGTAGTGGGAGCGATACTTATACTATTTGCATTCGCAACCTTATACGAACTCTCTCCGATAATAAAGGATGCGCTTGGCGAGCACACGCTTTACACCATAGGAAAGCCAAATATAGTGAAAACCTTGGGCTCTATGGTTTTCTATTATGTGGTTGGCTTTTTCTTGGTTGCAAAAGGGAATAAATTGAATGAGGGGAAAACACCATTTGCAGGTGTGTTGGCAATATTGATACTTCCTATTGTATTGCTAGCAATGGTATTCACATTTGGCTTAATAGTCCAGGATATTGTTATGGCAGTTCTTTTAGGTGCTGGAAAACTGAAGCTTACGAACATCGCTGCAAATCTTATATTGCTGGCTATTTTTTCATCAATAAGCCTTGTGCTCTTCCGCATGTTCCTCAACAGCGATTTCAGAGAGCCTATATTCAGATTGCAGAGCACTGCGCTTAGAATAGCAGGTGCTGGCTATGCAGGTCTTTTCTTCCTGGCATTGCTCGGCTTTTCAAACCTTTTGCTCGTTGATTTTGGACACATGGAAGTTCTGAAAGCTCTGGCCATTGTATTCGGGTGGCTTATTCCCACTGTATTTTATGGCTTCATGGTATTTGTCCTGTTCAAGCTCTCCGGCTTTATAGAGCAGATTGGGAAGAAAGGCCTGGAGATACGGGTTGGGCAGGAAACGGTGGTGCGACCTGAAAAAACCTCTTTGCCACAGCTCACGGAAGAGGAGCTGAGAAAGGAACTTAAAAGCATATTGGAAGAACAGAAAGAGCCCGCACACAAAGTTGAGAGAGCACAAAGACTTACAGAAAGGGAAGAAAAAAGCGTTGAGAGAATGGTATCCTTTCTGAAGAAACAGCGCATGGAATATAAAAAAGATGTTCTGGAAAAAGTATTGCTTAAAGAAGGCTTCCCAAGGAAGATCGTTGATGAAATAATAAGAAGAATGGGTCTCGATAAGTAAAGTTTGCTGGTTAAGGTTGTGCTATTCCTGCTTTTCTCCTTATTTCCTCTGCAAGCTTTTTCAGCTCAGCAAAATCGGCTTGCGGACCTAACTTGGTGGTTATGTACCCAGGGAATCTATCAAAGAAAACGCGGTCAGCAGCTTCGAGCTTCTCGAACTTTTCGCCCAAACCATGTAGTGGATAGAGCTTTATATGCGCATGGTTTATGCCAGTACCTTCCATAACCATTGCCACTCTTCGCACAGAAAGCCCTTTTTCAAGCACCTTTGCTGCATGCTTTGCAGCATTAAGTAGCTTATTATAGGCATCTTCAGGCATATCAAAGATGTAAGAATCGTAGTGCTGCTTCGTGAGCACAAGTGCTGCGCCCTTAGTATTTGGGTTTATATCAAGAATCGCTACATGCTCCTCGCTTTCCCATATCTTTGCAGAAGGAAGCTCCCCATTAACAATCTTACAAAATATGCAATCCATAAGGAATAGTGATTCGCAAGTTTTTATAAAAATAACTTCGCCAAAATCAGCGCGATTAAGAGAAGTTCAAATCATTTATTCTCATCAAATATAAACAGCTCCTCGATTGTTGTGTTCAATACTTTGGCTACTTTGTATGCCAATTTAAGAGACGGGTTGTACTTTCCCTTTTCCAAGAAAACAATTGTTTCCCTCCTGACACCAACTTTCTTTGCTAACTCTTCCTGCGTCATATTGTATTTCGCTCTGAGTTCCCTTATCCGTGTTCTCATTTTAATTCCCCTTTTGCTATTGCAAAGCCCCTCTATCGTAGAAACTGTAGAGCACTAAGTAAAGGACCAATAAGGCACACGCCAAAAAGGTCAGCGTATAACCTACTTCTATATGCTTGTTTAACGCCACCAATGTCGTGCCTATTAGTGCAGCACCCATTACAAAAAGCCGGCATATTACTCTTGATGCTTTCTCGCTTACTCTGCGGGTCCTTTCGTCTTCCATAACCTCTTTAACGCTCCTCTTACCAAATACTACCAAAACCGTTCCCACTACAAATGCGATTGCTGGCAATAATGCATTTCCCTTGGACACCCCATATCCAACTACCACTCCCATTATCGCACATATCAAGGCCGCGTATATTGCAAATTGCTTTCGATTCATTCTCTCACCTTTATGTTATATTATTCTAACATTATGTTAAATATATTTAACATTAGATATTTAAAATTTTTCAGCTTAGGGTGGCAATTCTAAACGTAAGATTATTTTAATAAACCCGCCTCTTTTTTACAGTATGGGGGTAAGAAAGACTGGAGCCAATCCTCGAAAAACGAAGAGAAAAATCGGAGCAGCGCACAGGAAGTATTATGAAAAGGCTCGCAGATGGTACAGGGTTCGGGGCAAAATAAAAGCAGAAGGATTTGAACCACTAAGTATTGAATGCCACGGGCACCTGATTGAACTGAAAGCTAAAGGCAGTTCCGTAGCAAGAATGCCCATAGACACATACGAAAAACCATTGTTTGCTTTCAGAGCAACGGATGGAAGCAACAGATGCATAGTGGTAAGTAAAAAAATTGAAGTGTACAGAGAGCAGACAAAAATACGTTTTAACGCATACCATGGCATTCCAAGGGAGGACGGTTTCCTGGTGCCAATGAAGTTTGCATTTGCAGATGCCACATATCTGCCCAAGCATGAAGCAGTGATAACGAGCAATTTCAGATGGTTGAATAGCGACCGCAAACATGAGCAGCAGGGTTCGCTTAACTCAGTCGGTCTTGCACCAAGCTGGATAAGAGGCAGAGGCTTTGGCTTATTTCTGGACTCTTTAAGGCTGGTTGAAATATCAAAACTCGGGGCAAAAAAATGGTTTACGATCATACTGCAGAACCCACATAGCAAGGGTTTTGCAAATCTGCGAGGTTTCAGAAAACTCACAGAGGAGGAAGCTGAATACATACAAAAAAACTTCGCACAAAAAGAAACCATAGCAGATATAAGAAAGTACTGGAGAGTGAAGGATATGGCACCAATAAAGGGATCTGGCAAAACGGGTAGGCTTGTACCAAAGTAGGTAATCAGAGACTCGACAGCTCGCCAAATCGAAAATAATTTAATACACCTGATTCCTAATATAAGTAGGCTTGCATTGTAAGGCAGTGAGATTCATGGCTGAAAACAAGCGCGTTATTAAGAAGCCTGCTGATAACGAGCCGGATTTGTTTGAGGAAGTGTTCGGCATAGATGAGGAAGTGAAAGAAGCAAGGAAAAAGCTCAACGAAATAGCAAAAAAGGAAGCCGAGCGTATGGAGAAAAGCATATATGGGGAAGCGGATGCTGAAGAATCCAAAGCAACAGAGCCTGAAGAAGTTGAGGGGAAAAAAGAAGAGAGCATAGCAGAGCAAAAACAGGAAGAAACCGGGGGAGAAAAGAAGAGGAAGAAAAAGCGCGGGAAAGGGAAGGGCAGAACGCGAAAGAGGAAAGGGGCTGTTGAAGAGCCCTCTGAAAAAGAACCTGAAGAAGTAGAGGCAGAAGAACCTGAAGACACCGAGCCTGTGAAAGAGCCTGAAGAGAAAGAGAGGAAATCTACTGAAAAAGAAAAAGAAGAGGCGGAAAGCAAAGCTGAAAAGAAGAAAGCGCTTGAAAAAAGGGTTGAGGAGAAAATTGTTGTTACAGAGCCGAAATTTGAGGTACAGCCAAAGCTTAGCTTCCTTGAAGACGAGGAAGGAAACGTATTCATCGGGCGCAAAAAATCTGTTTATGAGAAGTATGGTTCGCAAGCTGCTCTATTCATAGGTCGCGTCTGGGAAGAAGGTTATAAGAAGAAAAATGTGTTCCTTGACAGCTTGAATCCGCACGTTGTTTTTGTCTGTGGTGCTCGTGGAAGCGGTAAAAGCTATGTTCTTGGTGTAATCGCTGAAGAGCTTGCTTTAAAAAACAAAGGCGTTGGGATTATCGTTGTTGACCCTGTTGGCGTATTCTGGAGCATGCGCTATCCAAACAGAGAAGAAAAAGAGTTACAGGCACTGGAAAAGTGGGGTTTGGAGCCAAAAGGCTTAGAGAATATTGTGGTGTTTGTTCCAAAAGGAATGGAAAAGCATACTCCGAAGGGCACATACGATGCCACCTTCTCAATAAAACCTTCCATGCTCACTGCTCAGGACTGGTGCCTAACATTTGGTATAGATCGCTTCAGTCCAACAGGGTTGCTTCTTGAAAAGGCGCTTGAAAAGGTGGAAAAGGGTTATATAACGGTTGATAAGGAACGCATAAAGGGCACAAAGGATTACTCAATAGATGATATAATATTCTGCTTGGAGAACGATGCTGAGCTGAACTCAAGAGACAGGGGTTATAAGGTAGACTCGATAAGGGCCTTGGTAAGCAGGTTCGAAGCAGCCAAATCTTGGGGCGTTTTTGATACGAGAGGCACGCCTCTAAGTGAACTTAGTAGAGAAAATCAGCTCACAATAATCGATACAAGCTTTTTAGATGATAACGTAACCGCTTTGGTGATTGGAATTCTTGCCAGGCGCTTGCTTGCGGCAAGGAAGATAGCTACAAGGCGCGAGGCAGCAAAACGCTTTGAGTCCACAGAGGATATGCTCGAACTTGAGATACCCCCAACATGGCTCATTATAGACGAAGCACATACATTGATTCCAAGCGGTAATATAAAGACTGCTGCAAGCGATGCACTGATAGAATATGTAAAGCAGGGCCGCAGGCCTGGCTGTTCGCTGGTGTTTGCAACGCAGCAGCCATCAGCGATAGATACGCGCGTGCTGAGCCAATTGGATATAATAATTGTTCACAAGCTCGTTTTCAACGATGATATAAAGGCTGTTTACAAGCGCACGCCTGCGATAATTCCCCACAAATACAAGGCAGGGGCATTCATAAGAACACTGCCTGTAGGCGTCGCACTTGTTGGAGACCGCAGAGAAGAAACAAGCAGGGCATTCATAATGAGGATAAGACCTAGAATGAGTCAGCATGAGGGCCGAGAAACCGAAACAATAGAAACAAAGGTTGTACTGAGCAACGAACAGGTATTGAAGCTCATAAGTTCGATGTACTGGGCGAGGCTGAAGAGGGATGGGAAAGCGAAAATCATAGAAATCAATAGAACGCTAAACTCACTTAACGCTAAGTACAGTTCCACTGTTGAGCTCGATGATGTGCTTGCAGAGCTCGAGAATAAAGGCGCCGAGATAGATGAAGCGAGCGGCTTCGTTCTTCTTGAGGAGAAAAAGCCTGCGCATGCAGAGGAGCCTGAAGCTGAGGAAGAAACAGAGCCTGTGGAAGAGCCTGAAGAGAAAGAGGAAGAACCAGAAGCTGAAAAAGGTGAAGCTGAGGTTGAACTTCTGAGCTTTCCAGTTCGCTACACGAGGGAAAAAGCCGAAGCAAAGATGAGAAGAAAGCTCGGTAAGCTTTTTGGCCTTTTGGCAGGAAACGAAAGGCTCATAGAAGTGAACCTAAAATACATTCCAATTTACAGGATTGAATTCAATTACTTCAACGCACAGAACATGTTTAGGCAGGGTGTAATGTTTGTGAATTCCCTCACGGGGGAATTTATCCATTTTAAAGATAAGTTCATAGAATCAAAGGGCCTTAAAGACCTTTACGGCCTCAAGGAAGCAGAAATAACCGTGCTCAACTTCCTCACAAAGCCTCTAACAGCCTTGGAGATAAGCAGGAAGGTATTTATGGACGAAAATAAGGTCAAGAGAATACTCAAGGAGCTTGTGGAAAAGGAGCTTGTGAAGATTGTCGAAAAGAACGGAACTATACTGTATTGCCTGAATAGAAGGTTTGATTTGCCAAGGAGTCCTCTGCATCCTCTACATTTTTCGCTCCAAAGGTTACCTCTGGTCACAGCAGAGGCGCTCATGAAGGAAAAAGAAAAATATTCAAAGAAAGAGGTACGCGAATTATTGCAAAAAATATGGAAGAAACTTGTTGTAACCTCCATAAAGGAGATATACTGGCCAGCATACGAAGGAATTGTTGAGAATATAAAAACAGGGAAGCAAAAGCGCCTTTACATAGATGCTTTCTCGGGGCAGGAAATATCGTTGAGCTAGCGTTCAACGCAAGAATTATCCTTAATGCTTCTCCTCACAAAAACACTCGGAAAAACAAGGCAGTTTTTACCGATTATAACGCCGCAATTTATGCATGCATTGATGCCTATTTTTGTATCGGATTTTATCAAAGCGCCGAGCTTGCGCCTTCCAGAGTCAATTCTGCTGCCAAAAAAGTCAACCTTAACGCTATCATTATCAAACCTCAGGTTTGCAATCTTAGCGCCAGCGCCAATGTTCACGCGCTCACCGATTATGGAATCGCCCACATAGGAAAAATGCGGAACATTTGTGTGTGAAAGAATTATGCTGTTCTTTACCTCAGAGTTTGCAACCCTGCAATTGTTAGCAATCAGAACATTACCGCGTAGATATGCATTGGGGCCTATTGTGCAATTTTCGCCTATGTAAACGTTGCCTTCTATTCGTGTGCCTGATTTTATTACAGAACCCCTGCCTAAGAAAAGCTTCCCTTTAATATGAACGTTCTCTTCAATTGCGCCAAGAATCCTTTCTTCTACTTCAATATTTTCAAGTTCAGCAATGAGTTCCCAGAATTTTGGTTTTTCCTCATCCATAAGTTTTTTTGCCTTTGAAAGAAGTTCCAAACAATTCATGCTCCCAGCTCCTTTTTTATTGCGCCAGCAATATTTTCAGCAAGCTCCTTTATTTCCTTTTCATTTTTACCTTCTAACATAACTCTAGCTAACTGCTCAGTGCCGGAATAGCGAACAAAAACTCTGCCATTGCCAGCTAACCTGTGTTCTGCTTCTTTTATTGCTTTCTGCACCGCCTGCAATCTTTCGAATGGAATCTTTTCCCTAACCGGAATATTTATTAGAATCTGCGGGTATGGCTTGAACAATTTTATCAGTTCGCTCAGAGGTGTTGAGCTTTCTCTAATTATGCGCACCAGTTGCAGAGCAGTTATTATTGCATCCGGACTTGCGCAATAATCTGCAAATATTATATGCCCCGATTGCTCGCCACCCAGATTAATGCCATGCTCGCGCATTGCGCTTGCAACATACTTATCGCCAACATCTGTGCGCAAAACCTTTATGCCAAGAGCGCGCAAGCATTCATCCAGAGCAAGATTGCTCATCTTTGTTGCAACTATAGCATTCTTCGCAAGCAACCCTTTTTCAAGCATATATTTTGCGAATATTGCTAAAAGGGCGTCGCCATCAGCAATGCTGCCCTTCTCATCGCAGACTGTGATTCTATCACCATCACCATCAAACGCTATGCCTAAATCAGCATTCCTTTTTTTCACCTCTTTTTGCATCGCTTGTGGGTATAAAGCGCCGCAATCCTTATTTATGTTCAGGCCGTTCGGCTCAACATTTAAAGCGAAAACCTCAGCACCGAGTTCAGCGAACACCTTTGGAGCAATCGCATAGCATGCTCCGTTAGCACAGTCTATAACAATTCGCATACCTTCAAGTGAATAATTATTGATGGTGTTTTTCACAAGTTCTATGTAACGGCCACGAGCATCATCTATTCTATAAGCTTTTCCTATCTCGCTTCCATTCTCAGAATCATTCAGGTTTGAAAATATTTGTTCTATTTCTTGTTCAGCGTTTTCGTCGAGCTTGTAGCCTCGCTCGTTGAATATCTTTATGCCATTATGCTCAGCAGGGTTATGGGAAGCACTTATGACAATGCCTGCGCTGCAGTTCAGTGATTTTGTTAAATGCGAAACTGCTGGTGTTGGCATCGGCCCAACAAGTAAAACATCAGCGCCTGCTGACAATAAGCCTGCTGTCAGAGCATACTCTATCATGTAGCCGCTTAACCTAGTGTCCTTCCCTATAACAACACTTGCTTTAGGATTTTTCCTTTTGAGGAATATCCCTATAGCTTTGCCAATCCTCACAACAGTAGTGGGTTCGATAGGGAATCTATTTGCAATGCCGCGTATCCCATCTGTACCGAATAGCTTCATAAAAACACCTACTTCACAGTTACAGATTTAGCGAGATTTCTTGGTTTGTCAGGGTCAAGGTTTCGTGCAAGCGCAAGGTAATAGGCTAAGAGCTGTATGGGAATTATTGACAAGATTGGGAACAACTTTGATCTTGGAACAGCGAGGAAGTAATTGAAGCATTTTGCTCTCTCAGAAGAAACGCCAATTACGAAGGCGCCTCTTGCTTTTGCCTCTATTGCATTGGTTATGCCTTCATCGTTAGCATCGGAAGCAAATACTATTACCGGAACATTTTTTTCAATCAGAGCGATTGTTCCGTGTTTCAGTTCAGCTGAAGGGAAGCCCTCAGCATGGATATAGCTTACTTCCTTTATCTTCAGGGCTGCTTCCAGAGCGGTTATAGCATTCTCTCGCTTGCCTATTACAAATATGCTCTTGGCGTTTTTCAATCTTTCAGCAAGCCTTTTAGCTTTGCCCTCGTTTGCTCTTATGACCGCAGGCACGAGCTTAGAGGCTTCGCTCAATTCTCTCTTTGCTTTTTCGCGTTTCCCTATGAGCGAATTTGCAAGCAGGTAAAGTATTGAAAGCTGTGCTAGGTAGCTCTTTGTTGCAAGCACGCAGATCTCCGGGCCTGCATTCATCATTATGGTTGCATTTGCCAAGCGGGTTAAACTTGAACCGACAACATTAACGATGCTTATTACCTTTGCGCCTTTTTGCCTGGCGCTCTTTACAGCTTCAAGCACATCAGCGGTTTCGCCGCTCTGCGATAATGCAATAACAACCGTTCTTTTATTCACAAGATTCAGGAAGTTCTGGAACTCTGAAGCAAGTACTGTGCTGGCTTGAATTGAAGCTACGCTTGCAAAGAAATAGCTTCCGAGCATAGCAGCATGCATGCTTGTCCCACAGCCTATTATGAAAATCCTTTCAGCTTGCTTTATGAGCTTTGTAACTCTTTCAATCAGAGCAGGGCTCTGCAGAGAGGCATTCCTCATGGCTTGTTCCTGCTCATAGA
>JAGHBI010000044.1 GCA_021161055.1 Candidatus Iainarchaeum sp.
ATCTTCTTT
The DNA here is from genome assembly GCA_021161055.1 of Candidatus Iainarchaeum sp. Taxonomy (GTDB): domain Archaea; phylum Iainarchaeota; class Iainarchaeia; order Iainarchaeales; family DTGL01; genus DTGL01. The sequence continues at coordinate 10 of JAGHBI010000044.1, forward strand.
GAATGCAAAGGTCAGAACGCACCATGCGTTCTTCCCCATCTCGAAATTTGCTTCTAAAACCTTTTCTCTTAATTCATCTGACAGCGTTACAATTTCTCCATTTAGGAGGATACGATTACATCTTTCAAGAACAACTTCTGGAGCGCCTTTCACATAGGCAATCCTTCTGCCGTCTTTTATGCAGACAGCTGTCATCATCTTTCGTTCGCTGGAGAATGCAACCTCGTGCACTCTTGGCTGCTTGGCTCTGACAATCTCCACATCCAGCCCAGCCTTTTTCGCTGTTACAAGAAGCGCTATCTCCGTTGGGTCTCCTGTATATTTTATTCTGTTGCCTTCTGAATATTGTTTGGCATCATTGCATAGAATTCCGCACTCAAGCAAGGTCCTGAGTTCCTCGCCTAGAGTTTTCCTATCACCTATATAGAATTCGCCTTTCGTTGAGAGTCCTTCTCCTGTTACTAAGTATTCCTGCATGTTGAAGAACATTCTGCGCACAGTCATAACGTTTTCTGTAAGTGTTCCTGTTTTATCCGTACATATAACATTTACAGAACCCAGGCTTTCCGCAACAGGCAGGCTCCTTGCAAGAGCTTTTTTCTTTGCCATCCTCTTTATGCCAATTGTAAGCGCAATGGTTACCACTGCAGGCAGACCTTCTGGCACAGCGGCAACTGCAAGCGAAACCGCTCGCAAAAATATCTCGATTGGGGAATCATTTATTACTATGTGCTGGGTTATTGCAACAAATGCTATTATAAAAACTATCGCTATGCCGATGGTTTTGCCAAGCCTGTTGAGCTCGATCTGGAAAGGCGTTGGTTTTTCCTCGGTTTCTGCCAAAAGCTTTGCTATCTTTCCTACCTCTGTGTTTGTTCCTGTGCCAACAACAACTGCTTTGGCTCTGCCTCTCGTTACAAGGGTGTTCATAAAAAGCATATTTTTTCTCTCTGCAAGCGGTACATCTTTTTCAAGTACGCCCTCCTTTTTCGAAACAGGCATGCTTTCTCCGGTGAGCATGGATTCATCCACCTGCAGGTTTGCTTGCTCTATAAGCCTTGCGTCAGCTGGCACTTTGTCGCCCTGCTCTAAAACGATGATATCGCCAGGAACAACAAGCTCTGCAGCAATTCCCTTTTCCATGCCATCTCTCAGCACCTTTGCTGCTGGAGCCGCAAGTTTTTTCAGTGCAAGAATGCTTTGCTCTGCTCTGTACTCCTGAAAGAAACCGATTATTGCGTTTGCAAACAGTATTATTGTAATTAAAACAGCATCGATGGCATGTTCGCTACCGCCTGGCATGAGGCTCATAGCGAACGATATTAATGCTGCAGCAATAAGAATAAGCACAAGAAAGTCGGAAAACTGTTTCAAGAATATTTTCAGAGGATTTATCCTTCGCTCGCTCTCTATGACATTTTTTCCATACTTCTGAAGCCTTCGCTGTGCCTCTGTGCTGCTAAGACCCAATGGTGAAGATTGCAGAGCTTCAAATATCTCGCTAAGCGGCATCGCATGCCATCGCATCTGAGCACCTACTTTCCTTCGTAAGCTCTAATGAACTTGCACTCTGGTGTGAATTCAACAAAGCTGCTAGCGCTTACGCCCCATTCCGGGCACTGGTTTTCTTTCAGGTTGTCTATTTCTGGGATCCGTGGCTTATGGGCAATATCGCAAACCCAGCCTTCAATGTCCCATTCTGGGTTTGCGGTGCTCAAACATGGGCCATTGCTGAGGTCAACGCCTTTACTTAACGCATCCTTGCATAAAGCTTCACACTTTTCTATTGCGAGCTCTTTAATGGACTTTGTCTGTTCTGCCTGCACGCTCTGTTCTGCTTCCTGTTGTATGCATCCACTCAGCATCAGGCTAATAATACACACCAGAGCAAAAAATTCACGCATTCGCAAGCAATCACCCTTTTCTATATAGCTCCAAACTAATATTAAATCTTGACGCAGGCATCTCTTCCAAATAACCTCAAGAAGTTTTCCCACGTGATTCTTTCAATATCTTTAGCGGGGCACCCTTTTATATCTGCAAGCTTCGATGCTACTTTGCTTATCCAGCATGGCTCTGCCCGCATGCCATTATAGCTTACCGGTGCATCCGTTTCAAGCAAAATGTTTTTTAGAGGCACGCTTTGTGCAAACCTCTGCACATATTCATTGAAAAGAACGCTCGGCCCTATCGAAACAAAATACCCCAATTCAAGAACCTTTGCAAGCAATTTCTCGCTTGCAACAAACCAGTGCATAAGAACCTTTTTTGCACCGTTTCTTTCCAAAAGTTCTATGCATTCCTTGCGAGCCGCTCGAGAGTGAACTATTACAGGCTTATCAAACCGCTCAGCCAGCTCAATGTGCTTTGCGAAAGCCTCAAGCTGAATCTTTCTCTGCTGCTTACTAGCGCATTTAAAATCGAGTCCTGTTTCACCTATCGCTACGCATTCCTTACTGTGTTTTTCTATAAATGAAAGTGCTTCCTCGATTGTCCTTTCGTCCATTTTTGAGAGCTCGTTTGGGTGCAGCCCTAAAGCGCAGCTAACAGATTCAAAAGCATGTGCTATGCGCAGATTATCCTGCATGCTTTTCAAATCAACAGAATTACTTACCATAAGCATTACACCGGCTTGCCTGGCTTTACTCACCTGCATTTCCACATCAGCAAACTCGTTTAGGTGGCAGTGTGAATCCACAAGCATGATGGATTTAGCTTGATAGTTTTTTTAACTCTAATTCTGTAGATTTAAATTATGAAGCGCGTGTTTTTCAAAGGGTTTGAGCTGGTTGTGTACGATTCAGTGTATGAGCCACGCGAGGATTCCTTCCTGCTTGCAGAAAATGTTAAGGTCAAGCCGGGCATTAAGGCACTAGATATGGGCTGTGGCTGTGGAATTCAGGCGATAAACCTTGCATTGCAGCGCGCAGATGTGCTTGCTGCCGATATCAATGAAAGAGCGGTTGCAAATACCATTGAAAACGCAAGGCGCTGCGGTTTAAGCGACAAGATAAGCACAGTTCAAAGCGACCTTTTTAACGCTGTTGAGAATAGAAAGTTTGATTGTATAGTCTTCAATCCTCCCTATCTGCCCGCAAGCCGTTTAAAGGATGCTTCAGTGGAAGGTGGTAAATATGGCTATGAACTTTTGCACAAATTCCTGGACAAGATACCTCTGCACCTGAAAGAGAATGGTTTTTGTTATTTTGTTCAGAGCTCTCTGGACGGCGAGCTCCGCACAAAGAGGAAATTGAAAAAGCTTGGTTTGGGATTCGAAATAGTTGCAAGGCAGAAATTGTTTTTTGAGGAGCTCATGGTTTTTAAAGCTTTTTTCTCTAAATTGTAGCGTTATGGGCTTTATAAGTAAGTCCAACGGGCTTTTCCTTTATGTTGTCGGTCTAACAATAATGTTTATTACCTACGCATTTCTTGAATCTGCCGCTAGGGATAATGTGTATGCCGGCCCCAAGCTTGTGGCATCGCTTGTGGTTCTTATAAAACTGTTTTATGCCATGGCAACACTCTTTATAATCCTTGGAATATTTATATTTGCGATATCTTCATTCAATCCCAGAAAGGAACGCTTTATTGTTGGGTGAAATTTTGCTTCATTTTGTCTCCACAAACAGACACAAGTTTACCGAAATAAAGCGCATTCTCGCAAAACATGGCATTAAGCTGCGCTGGCACCGATTTGAGCTTCATGAGCCGAGCGCATCAAGTTTGGAACAGATAGCACTCGAAAAAGCAAAACAGGCATACGCGAAGCTCCAAAAGCCTTTAATAGTAGAAGACACGGGCATATTTTTTGAAGGTTTTACAAATTTTCCCGGCGCTCAAGCGAAGCGCGTTTATGAGCGCATAGGTTTTGAGGGCTTGCTCAGCCTCATATCGAAAAAATCTAGGCGTGCGTATTTTAAAACTGTTATCTGTTTTACAGATGGCAAGCAATACAAGCTTTTTTCTGGTAAGCTCGAAGGAAAACTCACCCAAAAGGTTTACTGCAAAGACAAGGATGTTCTTCCTTATGAAAAGATATTCATCCCAAAAGGTTTTGATAAGCCCCTGTGCATGATTGCTCGTGAAAAAAAGAATGAGTTTTCGCACAGAGCAAAAGCTGCCGAGAAATTCGCAAGCTGGCTAAAGAAAACCGCAAACAGAATTATTTGATAAATTTCTTGTTCCGCTCGCGCCAGTCCCTGCATCTGCGTTTGCAGTGTTTTTCCAAATGCCTCTTGGCTGCTCGTATTACTGGCCTGACGCTTCTCTCTAAAGAATATACCCTGCATTTGCCTTCGCGCCTCACCTTCACAATATGGCACCTTTGCATGAGTTTCAGCTGGTGCGAAACATTGCTCTGCTCGAGCTTTGTTTCCTTGCATATCTCCTGTACTGATCTTGCCTCTTTCCATAATGCTTTTATTATTTCCATTCTGGTTTTAGAAGCAAATATATCAAAAAACAGATAACATGGAAAATTTCTCATATGAAAAATTATTCATATAACCTATTTTAAACCTTTTGCTTCTTTAGTGTAAATGCTATGACACAACCCAAAACTCCGGGCAAACGCAATATCTATCTGCTTGGCTTGGTCAGCTTTATTAATGACACTGGTAGCAAAATGATACTGCCAATTCTTCCGCTTTTTATAAAATCGCTCGGTGGTTCTGGCCTAGCTGTTGGTCTGGTTGGTGGCCTGGGCGAAACGATCGCTGCACTGCTCAAGGTATTCGCAGGGCATCTCTCTGATAAGATTGGAAAGAGAAAGCCCTTCGTTTTCTTTGGCTATGGCATAGCCGCCATCGCCAAACTTCTGCTTGCTATTGTTACTGTTTGGCCGCATGTGCTTGTGTTGCGCTCAGCAGAACGCTTGGGCAAGGGCATAAGGCAGCCCGCAAGGGATGCTTTGTTAGCTGCTTCGACCACTAAGAAGGCAAGGGGCAGAGGTTTTGGAGTCCACAGAGCATTTGATTCTGGTGGTGCAATCCTTGGTTCCTTGCTTGCCTTAATATTGTTTTGGTCCTTCGGTTTCGGATTCAGAGAGATTTTTATTTTCGCCGGACTGATTTCCATATTCTCGTTGCTTCCTGCCGTTTTTATAAAAGAGCCTTCGGGAAATTTAAAGAGAAGAAATGCCGCTGTTTTAAGCATTAGTCTAAAATCTCTGCCAAGGAATTTAAGAGCATTCATTCTAATCGCAAGCATCTTCGCGTTGGCAAATTTCAGCTATATGTTTTTCATTCTGCGAAGTGAGCAGTTCTTTTCGAAAGAGCTTGCTGTTGTTATGCCTATTCTAATGTATATAATTTACAATACAATAGCAACATGCTTTGCTGTGCCTGCTGGCATATTATCTGACAAAGTAGGCAGAAAGAGTGTGCTTCTTTTTGGTTATGCATTGTTTGCGCTTGTATCGCTTTCTTTTATTTATGTAAATTCTCTAACAACAATGGTGCTCCTTTTCTTCCTTTACGGTCTGTTCTTTGCATTTGTTGATGCGAATGAAAGAGCATTTGTATCGGATATGGCGCCAAAAGAAATTCGCGCCACTGCACTTGGCGCATTTCAGGCAGCAACAGGTTTGGCGTTACTTCCAGCAAGCGTAATTGCAGGCCTGCTTTGGGATTCCTATGGCTTTGCAGCAACCTTCTTTTACGGATTTCTTTTGGCACTAATTGCCGTTCTGGTGTTTATTATATTCGATAGGCTAAATTGGCTTTGAAAGGCCAAGCTTTTGGGTTTATTAAGCTTTTCTCCTAAATATTCCTAGTGATTGGATGGAAAGAATGTTTTGGTCTCTTGCTTTTGCATTGGTTCTTCTAAGCTTTGCTGCAAGCTTCTATTTCTATCCACAGCTCCCAGAAAAGATTCCAAGCCATTGGAATGCTTCTGGCGAAATAGATGCCTATGCAAATAAAGAAGCCTCTCTTTTCATAATCCCCTCCATTACTTTGATTGTTTTATTGCTTTTTGCGGTGCTCCCTAAAATAGACCCTCTGAGGAAAAACTATGCTGCATTTATGCCATATTTTAAGGGTTTTATCCTGATATTTACTGTATTCATGCTCTATCTGCATGCGCTCACAATTGCAGCAGGCCTCGGCTTTGCAGTAAAGATGAACTATTGGCTCATGCCTGCTATAAGCGCTCTGTTTTTATATATGGCTCTGTTGTTCAAAAAAGCGAAGCGCAACTGGTTTGTAGGGATTCGCACTCCTTGGACTTTAAGCAGCGATTCTGTTTGGCAGAAAACACATGCGTTAGCGAGCAAGCTGTTTGTTCTCTATGCAATCCTATTCCTGTTTGCTGGCTTTTTTGAGTTTCTCTTCTGGCCAGCAATAATCCTGCTATTCATTCTTGTAATCGCACTTTTCGCTTACTCTTACTTCGAGTACGCGAAGGAAGAAAAAATTCAGGAAGTATGAGTTCAAGGTTTAGGGCAAAGTTCAGAGCTATAATAGGCTTGCTAAGCGCGCTGTTTTGTTACAATCTTTGCCAGTTCACAAGCTTCAATTTTTATCAGCGGCACGATAAGAACATCCTCTTGCACTCTTGGTACAATGTTTTTTCCTTCATATCTCTTCTTCTGCAAGACTCTATTTTCTATATCTGTGGAAGTTTTTCTTTATCACATCGTGCTGTAGTTTTGCCTGCACATCCAATACCTGCCAATCCTCAGCTCTCTTCGTATTGCGGGGGAGGTTTTCCGACAGACTCCACAACTAATGGATACTTTGCATTACCTTTGGGCGATTCTATCCCTTTGAGTTCAACGATAAAATGCCATTCCTCACCGTAATCAAAGAGAAACAGCATCTTCTTTTTGATTTTATCGAAAACTTCGTTTATTTCCGTTCTTTTTACACTCTTAAATTCGCTTCCCTCTGCCGTATCAGCAAACAGCTCGTACCCTTCCGTTGACTCAACCCAGCTTTTTATATTGTCATAGAACCCGAAGGCATGGTCGAAATAAAAGTCAAAGCTGTCCAGAATAGCCTCTGCCAGGTTATAAAGTGTAAATCCCTCCGGAACTGCCAATACTCTGTAAGGCATTCCCCTGGTGCGACCATACCAATCGCTCATTGTTGCTTTGATAAGATATATCCTCTCACCTTTTTTCGCTCTGCGTTTCTTCACATGAGCACCTCCAGAAGTTTTATAAATTCAGCTTTCATAAAAATCCTGTGGTTTTAGATGTTAAAAACCTTACTGTATCAGCTATTTTTCGAAACAGAACTGTATGGTTTATTAATTTTTTGTTAATGTATACATTAATTCAATATGGGCCATTATAAAGCAAGGTGTTTGTGATGCGTAAAGCCATAGTTATTGCTTTAACTTTCCTTGTGCTGGTTTCTGGTTCTATTTTTCTTTCAGGCTGTGTGGAAAGTAAGGTGGAAAGCAGGAAGGAAATTACCTTTTCGGAAGGATATGCTAAAATAGTTGAGATATTTCGTGATGCTGACCTCAATTTGCCAGATTATTCAAAGAGCCTTTATGCTAATGCGCAAGGCAAAAATATGGGAAATGCTGTGAAAAGATTTTTCCCGGGTGGTGCTGCCAAAATGCAAGCTAAGCTGGATAATGTGCAAACCAAGCTAACACAATTTAAAAACGAGCTTTCCAGTTACGAACAAACCGATGACGTGAAAGCACTTGCGGCATTTAGTGGTATTTTAATTAAAACAGTGGATGTAGCAAAAAAATATGTCAGAGGTGTAGAATCTGGAGAGCTTGACAAATTTGGCAGAACAATAGATATGATGAAGGATTTTAACCAATTTTGCCACAATCCAGATTTGCAAAAGCTCTCTGGTTTCGATACAATTTTAAGTATTGTCAATGACTTTGGCGAAATAGGTAAAGACTGCAATTTATTCTTACAGAACTATCCAAAGCAAGCTC
>JAGHBI010000065.1 GCA_021161055.1 Candidatus Iainarchaeum sp.
ATGTATACATACGCATACAAAATGCATATAAATGTATGCAAATAGGCATACACATATCTTACCTTCAGATGCTCTATTATGCTTTCCCCAGCAACTTCAGCATAAGCGCTTTCTGCACGTGCATTCTGTTCTCTGCCTGATCGAAAATCACCGAATTTTTGCTATAAATTACATCGGCAGTTATTTCTTGCCCGATGTGTGCCGGCAGGCAATGCATTACCAATGCATCGGGCTTTGCCAGCTTGAGGAGTTTCATATTCAGCTGGAAAGGTGGAAATATTTTCAGGCGCTTTTCTGTTTCTGCTTCTTGTCCCATCGAAACCCAGGTGTCGGTATAAACAACATCAGCATCTTTCACAGCTTCCTCTGCAGTGTTGTAGAGATTCACCTCCGCATACTTCCTTGCTTCTTCCACAGCTCTTTCTAGTGGCTCATAACCTTTTGGCGTTCCAATAGAGATTTTTGCACCTAGCTTTGCTCCGCAGACCATTAATGAATTGCATACGTTATTGCCATCGCCCACATAAGCAATCTTCAAGCCAGAAGTTCTGCCTTTATGTTCCTTTATAGTCATTAAATCAGCTAGCGCCTGGCATGGATGGAATAAATTGCACAGTGCGTTTATAACCGGTTTTTCTGCTGCTTGAGCAATCGCTTGTATTTCCTCATGCTTATAGACGCGGGCCATTATAATATCCACATAGCGATCAATGCAGCGAATCTCTTCCTCAAGCCTGCCTTTTGTAAGGTTTGTGGTTCGCCAATCCAGGAATATTGCATGCCCTCCGAGCTGGGTCATGCCAGCTTCAAAGCTTGTTCGCGTGCGCGTGGAAGTTTTTGCAAAGAGCATCGCAAGCGTTTTATGCTTCAAAGAATCATAATACTTCTCTGGATTCCTTTTCACCTCGATTCCAAAATCGATAATCTCTTCTATTTCAGCAGGCGTATAGTCTATTAGCGTTAATAAATCACGACCTTTCAACAAGAAACCACCCCCTAATTTTTCATTAAGGTTGCGCAGAAAAGATTAAAAAAGAGCTACCTTTTATACACAAAAACCCAAGTGGGCAGGTCACCGTACATTATCTGCCTTTTTTCAGAATAGCTTTCTAAGTTGCGCTTTTCAGCGGTTATAACAACAGCCCTTTTCCAGCTTCCCTCTGCAAGCTTTTTCTCAAACATTCTGTTGGCGTAAAGCGCCTTTCCTGTATGCCCAATGCGCTTCCCATAAGGAGGGTTTGTAACTATTACATCATGTTCAAAAATGGCATCTTTTATATCCCGCTGGAAGAAATCGATGCTAACACCTGCATTGCTCGCGTTTCTCTTCGCACCTTCAATATGCTTCCTAAAGAGATCACTTCCATAGAGCTTAAGCTCCAAGCTCTTTACCTCTGCATCAATTCTTTTCTTCTCTTCCATAAACTTTTCCGTATCAACAAATCCAAGCTTCCATAACCTAAAGCTTTTCCAGCGCCAGTGGTTTGGTATTCTGCATGCAAACAGACCAGCTTCTATTGGAATCGTTCCAGAACCGCAAAACGGATCATACAAACTTTCACTTCCTTTCCACTCAGCCAAGCGAATCAGGCAATGTGCAATGCTTGTTCTTAGCGGAGCGGGATGTTCATAAATTCTATAACCTCTTTTATGCAGCGATTCGCCAGTGGTATCTATTCCCAGCCAAAATTTATTTTCCCTTATGTAACATCTCACAAGCACATCCGGCTCTTCTAAATCAACCCTGAGCCTGATTCCATTCTCTTTTCTGTACGAATCGATTATCGCTTGCCCAATCTCGCGCTCAGCATCTATTGAAGTAAAGGTGTGTTTGCCTGCGCGCGATACTCTAACTGCAAAGCTTTGTTCAGGTCTTATAAATTCACTATAATCGATTTCGTAAGCAGCCCTGTAAAGTTCGGAGAGCTTGCTGAATTCACCGCTCGAAAGCAGAAGAATTATTTTGTGCAGAGATTTCGAGCAGTAGTTCAGCTTAAACACATCGCTTAGCTTTGCGTTCGTGCTTATAATACCTCTGCCAATCTTTTCTCCCTTCAAACCAAAATCTGCAAGCTCCTCTATACTAACATCTTCCAAACCAGGTGTGCAGGTTGCAATAATGCCTTGCATAAAATAATTATGTAAATTAATTCAATTTATAGAATTCGCCCAAAGCGTTTCGTGCTTAGCCGCGCCTCGCCAGCAGCACATAAAAAATTGAGATGTAGGGGGCGAATAGATAATAATACGCTTTTATTAGGCAAAAAATAATGCTTATAACAACGGCTTTCTTCCTTTCTAACGGAAAATGGGCTCTTATAAAATGGTAATTGAATAGCCAAAGGATGAGTGTTGGAATAGTGATTACACACCAGAAACATTGGTCTAAATAGTAAAGTATGTCCAAGAATGTACCAATAACCAAAAGAGCGATAAATGTTGCTATCACTGCAACAATATCCAGAACGATTATTAAAAGCAACTTCTTCGCAGATTCTCGGAGCAGAACCTTTTTCTTTTTCTGCAAAAAGAAAAGTATGGCAACAAACACAAGATTTATAATAAATAAAACTGCAAAAAAAGGCGCAAAAGCAGTGAAGAATTGTATGGCTAACGGAGGCGGTTCATAGCGACATTCAGGTGGGTTGCCTGCAATGGGGTCGCCAGTTATAAGTGTGCATTCTTTGTCAGTATCATCCCATATGCAATCTACATTACCATCCCAATCTATATCTGTGGCATTGCATTCGCTTTCAGTCATTTTTGTAGCACACAGGCTATACCAAACGTATCTGGCATTCTCACACATTCGAGGAGAAGCAAATGCAAGGTGTGATAATATTATTAAAAAAATCAGAATAAACAAAACCCCTTTTCGCATATTTATACCTGTTTAAGAAACTTTTTTAACCATTTTTCCATTCGCACAGCTCATTTAGGAAGCATTCTTCGCATTTCGGTTTCTGCGCCTTGCAAATGCTCCGCCCATGCAAAATCAGCATATCGGTGAAGCGGGTCCATTTTTCTTTTGGCAAAAGCTCCATTAAGTCGCGTTCCACCGCTAGCGCAGTTTTACCCTTGCTCAAGCCTAAACGCCTGCTTATTCTGAATGCATGCGTATCTATTGCAATTCCTTCCTGCTTTCCAAACCCTTTGCCGAGAACTATGTTTGCGGTTTTTCTACCCACGCCCGGTAATTTGAGCAGCTCTTCCATGCTTGCAGGTACCTTGCCGTTGTAATGTTCGTTGATTGTTTTCGCTATGCTCTTTATCCGCTTAGCTTTTATTTTGTACAATCCTATTTCTTTTATGGTGCTTTCTATCTTTTTTAAACTGGCTCCAGCAAGCTTTTCAGGTGTTCCATATTTCTGAAACAACTTTTTCGCAACTTTTATTGTCTGTTTATCTGCTGTCTGTGCGGATAGCACAGTGGCTATTAAAAGCTGAAATTTATCTCTAGCTAGCATTATGTTTGCGTTTGGGTACTTCTTTTCCAAAAGCTCTAATATTTTCAATGCTTTTGCTCTGTTCATAAGCATTAATTTGCTCCTGCAAGTGCAGCCAATTTATCTCTAATGGCTTCAAGCTCAAAGGCACCTTTGCTTTGGGCAACAACAAGAGACCACAGGTTATCGAGCTCGCTAATAAATCTATCGAGCTGCTCCGCGTAACCCTTTTTCTTGGAAAATCTTTCAACCTTCTCAAAAAATTCCTTCCCAAAGTTTCTCTTGAGGATACGCTCGATTTGTGAGGGATTTTCAACAAGCTCATAGGAAAGTTCTAGTTCTATAATTCTGGCTCTTGCTCTCTGAAGGAGCACTCTGTACTTCTTTAAAGCTCTTTCAGCCTCTGTAAAGGCATCGGATATCTGGAATTTTGAAAGATTTTTGGGTATAAACACGCCTATAATATTAAAGGGTCCTTCCCCCTCATACGGAGCAGTGCGTATATTGTAGTTTCTTTTCAGTTCATCTAATGCTTCTTTTCTAAACCTTCTGGCTTCAACCAAACTTTTAAAGGCCTCGTTGTAAAGCCTTTCAGGTGTCCTTACTGGAAAATGTTTTCTGAATCTTTCCTTAAGCAGGGCTTTATTTTTGGCAATCATCTTTTTTAGGGCTTTTTTGCTCATAGAAGAAATTTTCAAGTCCTTCTTTCGCGATCTTAAGAGCCCATACCACATTGGTGCCTCATACATTAACGCTGCATATTCTCTTTTATCAAGAACTCCTTTTCTAAGCTGTATCCTTCTAAGCCACCTCTCGAACGTAAAGCTCCGGGAAAGCATTATGCTTTTCCTCATCTTAATACCTCCTCTCTAAATCTATTCGCTTACCAACAAGCCTGAAATGTGTGCCTGCAACGTGCATTATAAGCTTCATTGCATCCAAATCTGGTTTATTCTGCTCGCGCATAAATTTGCATGTGCCTGCAACAACCCTGCCGATAAGCAATATGTGGTCGGAATCTTTTGGTTCAATAACCTCGGTGAGCTCGCATTCTATTGTGGCTGGTGCCTCCTTCACGCTTGGAACAACAACTTTTTTGCTTGCGCGCATATGCAGGCCGAATTCCTGCAATTCGTTCTTCCCGCGAGGCAGGTTTGCTTCGCAGTTGATTGCTTTTTGTGCAAAGGTTTCGCTCACAAGGTTTATAACAAATTGTTTCAGTTCGCGAGCAAATGCTTCGGTATCCTTGTTGGATTTACCAACGCTCACATAGCATAACGGCGGATCAATGCTTATAGGGCCAATGAAGGAATAAGGTGCAGCATTCACCTTGCCCTCCTTATTCATTGTTGTAACTAGAGCAACAAGCCTTGGGCTCAGAAGCCATAGCGCTTTCGAAGCGCTCAATTCAAAAATCCTTTCATCTTCCATATGCTTCACCAAAGATAATTATTGGTGTATAAAATTTTATTAGTGTGCTTTGAGGCTCTGCTGCGGATTTGCTGGTAAAGATTTTTCAATCTGGAAAACCCGTTTTACCAACATTTTTTGAAACAGAACCGTGTACCGAAAGGTTTAAATAGTAGAAAAGCAACAGTTAATTATATAAAGGTATCTTTTTTTCTCGAGGCGAATTTGTGAGGTTTTGATTTAGCTCAAATTTATGTGTGAGGAAGGTGGTATTATGGAGGTAACTAGATGCCCTGAATGTGGCTCAAAGAAGTTAAAGAAGGACGAATCCAGAGGTGAGATTGTCTGCGAAAAATGCGGGCTTGTGATAACAGAAGACCTCATCGATTTGGGCAAAGATTGGCGTTCTTTCGATTCTGAACAGTTTGAAAAGAGAGCTCGCGCGGGTTCACCCAAGAAGTATGTGAAGCTCAATAAGGGGCTCATTACAATGATAGACCGCAAAGGCAGGGATTTGCGTGGCAATAAGCTTTCAGCACAGGGCAAGGCACAGATGTATAGGCTCATAAAGTGGCATAAGCGCGCTTCTGTGAGCTCGTCCATGGAAAGAAATCTCAGCATTGCCTTGACTGAAATGCGCAGAATAGCAAGCTACCTGAATATTCCAGAATCTCTCGTTGAGGCAGCCGCTCTGCTTTACAGAAAAACGGTGGAGAAGGGCCTCATAAGGGGCAGACTCATTGAAGCTGTTGTGGCTGCAATATTGTATGCTGTATGCAGAACCTATCAGGTTCCCAGAACACTCAACGAGATGTCGGAAGCTTCTGGCCTGACAAAGAAGGAAATAGGCAGAACATACCGCTTCTTGGTGAGAGAGCTCAAGCTTGATGTGCCTCTCACAAACCCTGTGCATTACATACCAAGGTTTGCTACAGAGCTTAACCTCAGCGGTGAGGTGCAGGAGAAGGGTCGCGAAATAATAGAAAAGGCGATAAAGAAGGGTTTGATAAGTGGCAGGGGCCCAACAGGTGTTGCAGCAGCCGCAGTGTATATTGCAAGCCTCTTGCTTGGTGAACGCAGAACGCAGAAGGAAGTTGCCAACGTTGCAGGCGTTACAGAGGTAACAATAAGGAACAGGTATCGCGAGCTCAAGAAGGAGCTCAATATAGATGTGGCTGCCTAACAGCCACTCCTTCTTTTTTAATTTTTGTTCCGCAGGTTCATTTTAAAAGCTAATTCTACTAAGAGAATAAATATGGATGAAAGACCTCTGAACTTAATAAAGAATGCAAAACGCAAGTGCCTGTTTTGTTATGCTCGCAGAACATTCGAGCTCGAGCATGAGCGAAAAGAGGTTGAGAACACTCTTAAAGAGCTTATTGATTATTATGAATCCCTCTACAACCGCCTCAGAGCAAAGAATGCAAGCTCAGAGGAGATAAGCAACGCTTTGCACAATATGCGCTACTGCCGCGAAACGCTTGAAAAATGCATGCAGTGCGATCGCACAGTTGATATTGTAAACAGGGCTTTCGCCTACAAGATTTGAACTTTAGCGCCTATCGCTTGCCCCGGAATCCCTTTCGAAAATATCGCACGCAAAGCGCCGCTATTGCCGTGAGCATCAACTATTTTCCCTGAAATAATCTTGCCGCTTTCCGTGCAGTACTGCACCTTCTTGCCCACAAGCCCAAACGCCTTTTTGCGCGAATCTATGCCGGGCACCACTATAATTGCCTGTCTCGGGTTCTGCGTGTGCCTGCCTCTTCTGTAATTTTTAATAACCCCTTCCATACCGCTCACCAAAATCAGCAATAAATATTTTCCAATGAAGCATTTTTAAATTTATTCCAGATGATGTTTTTCAATGGGGAAGATTCTTGTTGCAGGTATTGATGAAGCAGGTCGCGGAGCAATACTCGGACCTCTGGTAATGGCATGCGTAGCAGCCACAAAAGAACAGGAAGAAGAACTGCTTAACATAGGCGTTAGAGATTCAAAAGAGCTAAGCCCTGGTGTGCGTGCAAAGCTTGAGAGGCAGATAAAGGAAATTGTGGAAAGCTATGCTGTTGTGAAGATAACACCGCAGGAGCTAAATGAACTCATGCCAAGAAAATCATTGAATGAGATCGAGGCTATGAAGGCAGCGCAGCTTTTGCAGGAGCTTACACCAAAACCAGAGATTGTAATAGTGGATGCTCCAGATATTGTTGCGGAGAATTTTTCAAAAAGGATTAAAAAATATCTGTCTCTTAATGTAATTATAAAAGCAGAGCATTTTGCAGATAGCAACTATGCAACTGTTGGTGCGGCATCCATACTAGCAAAGGTTGCTCGCGACTCCGAGATTGAGGCTTTGAAGAAAAGGTTTGGCAACGTTGGCTCAGGTTACTGGCACGACCCTCTCACAAAGAGTTTTGTGCAGGGCTGGGTTGAAAAACACAAAGCGCTGCCAGAATGTGCCAGAATCTACTGGGAACCAAGCGTGCAAACGCTTAATAAAAAGCTTCAAAAAACACTGGGTGAATTTTGATGCTCAATAAAAACAGGAAAAAGCTCTCCAAAAAGCGCGATTTTGAGGATTTGGAGAGGCTCATGGCAGATGCACTGAACCAGTTCTTCTGCGGCATGCCCTATCTGAACGAGATAATACGCAGCAGACCCTTCACACTGGGCTTTGCCATGCGATTCGGTGCAGATGAAAGGACTCGCGTGCGGATGTACGCTCGCTCAAGAAAAAAGCGCAGGCATAAACATAGAAGAGCTATAGAAGCGCTTGTTGATGTTGTCCATTATGAAGATTCTGTTCTTGTTACCGCTTTCATCCCTGGATGCGCTGAGAAGGATATCGATATTAGGGTTACTTCGCACGGGGTTGTTATAAGGGGTGCTAGCCCCAATGTGAGGTTCTACAAGGAGATTCCAATAAGAGCACGCATTGTTCCTGAATCAGCAAAAAAGAGCTTCAAGAACGGTGTTCTTGAGGTCACAATAAAAAAAGCTGATTCTATATGAACCTTGTTTTGTGATTGAACGGTTTCTTTTTTGGATGCTTTTTTGCAGCTTCTTCCAGATGTTTGAGGAGCTCATCGCGGAGCGCCTTAACCCTTGTGAGGGAACCCGTGCTCAGATATTCTACAATCTCTTTCACAAGTATGTTTGAGCCGGCTGCTTCAGGTATGCAGACAAAATCAGCGTTTGCTTCATAAAGCTCTTTTGCTTCTTCAAAGGAATGCGCTCTTGCAAAAACAACAATGTTTGGATTAACCTGCTTTGCATACCGGAGCAGGCGCATTGCCGCCTCAAACTTTGGAATTGCTAATATAAGCATCTTTACATCCTTAAGGTTCAGTTTTCTCCAGAGGGTTTTATTTTCCGCTTCCCCGTATATTGCCATAAATCCTTCTCTGCGCAATGTTTCAATTACATCAGGGTCGTGGTCAACAATGAGGGGCTTTTCATTTCTTATAAACCTTGCTATTGAGCCACCCATAATTCCGCCACCAACTATCACTAGCTTTGCGGTGAGCTCAGCCGGTTCCTCGAGCTGTTTTATACGTCTTCTGAACAAATCACGCATCAAATGCTTTGGGAGAAACTCCGAGAGCTTTTCAGAAAGTTCCACAAAAGCTGCTCTGTACTTGAAGAAGTAAGGTGTTATTACCATCGAAAGCCCTATAACAAATATCGTTGTTGAATAAAAGCTCTGCGAGAGTACGTTAGCGCTCAGCCCCTGACCAGCAAGCAGGAATGAAAACTCCGAAACCTGGCTCAGGCCCAGAGCAACCATAAGCGATATTTCCTTGCCATAGCCTGCAAGAAGGCATAAGGCATAGAATATTGCTGGCTTGATAATGAAAACAATCACAAACGAAATCAATAGTATGTTTAGGTTTCCTGAAAGCTGGAAGAGATTGAATTGCATTCCGAGTGTTACAAAGAATATTGTAACAAAGAAATCCCTAACACCGCGAATCTCATCATATATCTCGAAGCTGTATGGAAGCATAGAAAGGCTCAAACCAGCGATAAATGCACCTATCGCCATCGGTATGCCAATGCTTTCTGCAAGGAGCATAAAAACGAAGCATATTGAAAGCGACCCCAGAAATAAAACCTCAGGGTTCTTCACATATCTGCTGAATATTTTCGGATACAAAAATTTGCTCAGCATAAGTGCAAATGCAATTAGGCCACCACCAAGAATAACAAAGTTTGCAAACATACCTATATTTGTAAGCAGTGCAAGGTTGCTCAATACAGGCATTAGAAGAATTACAAGAACGTCCTGCACAAGCAGGAAGCCGAGCATTATTCTTCCATGAACAGTATCTATGGTAAAGCTATCCGAAAGAAGCTTCACCACAATCATTGTGGATGAAAAGGACAGTATTACTGATAGATAAAGGGCTTCCTGAAAGCTTAGTACGGCAAACAGGTTGCATAATAAAAAGGTGAACAGCGCTGTAAGAGCAACCTGTACGCTGCCACCGAGTATTGCTAACTTACCGAAATTTTTGAGCTTTAGGAAATCAGATTCTATTCCAACAGAGAATAGTAGGAATGCTACACCGAGCTGGGAGAGCATAGCGATATTGTTGATATTTGCCACATGGAGAAACGTAAGGTCTATGTAGAAATATTTGCTCAACAGCTCCAGGAAATATGGGCTTATTACAATGCCCGCAACTATATAACCAACAAGCGGGGGCTGCTTCAGCCTTCTGGCTATGAAATTGAAAATGGTTGCAACAACGATGATAAGTCCTATCTCCCAAAGAAATCCTATCGGTGCAGGTAAAACCATAATACTCAATTTGAAAAGGTGTTGAATATTTATATTTCTTTCTATATATAGCTACAGTTTGCTAGTTTTCTGGTTTCTGCCAACAATGAACAAAATCGCCAATACAAGAGGGATTATCGCTGTAATATTTGTTTCATCTATGCTTGCTGGAGAATATCTCTTCGGCACAATGAAAAATATCGCATGGCTGTGGTCGGGCGTATCTAAAATTGCGCAGTAGGTGCCCGGATTAAAAGTCCCCACAATGGTTTCAGAATTGCAGTGTGTGTTTATTGATGTCGGGCATGTTGCTGTATCGCAGATAAAGTTTTCGGCTTCGCATATTGTGATAAAAACGTTTGAATTGGAAGGGTTGCCACTTTCATCATAACATTCAGTCCACACCGTTACCTCATTGTTCTCCGAAACTTTTGCGTTGGCGTCGGTAATAAAAACAGCCGCGCATGCAAATTGTGCAAATATTGCAAGCGTTGCAAGTGTAAGGAATGCCTTTCTCATGGTTTTTCCCTTAATATTGGTGTGGAAGGTTGTTATTAAATTTATTGCCAGTATGCTACTCGTAAAATACGAACTCCCTGCATAGTTCGAGCACACTGCTGCGCACCTTTTTTATAACAGAATCGCTATGCGGATTTTCCAGAACACAGTTTATAAGGTATGCAAGCTCTTTCATTTCACCTTCTTTCATACCACGCGTAGTAACAGCAGGCGTTCCAAGCCTTATTCCACTTGGATCAAACGGGCTGCGCTTATCGAAGGGTATTGTGTTTTTGTTGCAATAGATGTGCGCCTTTTCGAGCGCTTTTTCAGCCTGCTTTCCGGTAAGGCCTTTCACAGTAACATCAACGAGCATTAAATGGTTGTCTGTGCCGCCAGAAACAAGCCTGTTGCCAAGAGCTTCAAGCTCATCAGCAAGCGCTCTGGCATTTTTCACAACCTGTTTTGCATAGCGCTTGAACGCTTTTGTTGAAGCCTCTTTAAAAGCAACAGCCTTTGCTGCGATCACATTCTCATGGGGTCCGCCCTGCAGGAATGGAAATACAGCTCTATCAATCCTCTCAGCAAATTCTTGCCTGCACATTATTGCCGCGCCTCTTGGTCCGCGAAGCGTTTTATGCGTTGTTGTTGTAACAACATCGAAATACGGCACAGGATTTTCATGCACGCCAGCACAGCATAGGCCTGCTATATGTGCTATATCTGCCATGGAGTATGCGCCCACATCATCTGCAATCTCCTTAAAGCGCTTGAAATCTATTTCGCGTGGATAAGCAGTATAGCCAGACACTATAACCTTTGGTTTTTCCCTTTTAGCAAGCTTTTCTATGGCGTCATAATCAAGCATTTCTGTTTCTGGGTCAAGCAGGTAATGCACAGGCCTGAATATTTTGCCTGAAAAGTTTACCGCATGTCCATGTGTAAGATGCCCGCCCATATCTAGGCGCAATGCCATAAATTTATCGTTTGGTTCCATCAGTGCAAAGAACGCAGCCATGTTTGCTGGCGAGCCGCTAAGCGGTTGCACATTTGCGTGCTCCGCATTGAACAGCTTTTTTAGCCTCTCTATAGCTAGCAATTCAATTTCATCTATTATTTCATTGCCTCCGTAGTAACGCTTTTTTGCATAGCCTTCGCTGTACTTGTTCGTTGGAACACTCGCAAGCGCTTCGAGAACCGCCTGGCTCACGAGGTTCTCGCTCGGAATAAGTTCCAAGCCATTCATCTGCCTTTCCTTTTCACGAATTAGAAGCGCATAGAGCTTTGGGTCTGTCTCCTTCAGAGCCTCTAAATGCATCTTATGTTTTGCGGGTTTGCGCATCAGTATCACGGCACTTCTATAGCTAAAACTGAAAAACCATTAAAATATTTCTGCTCTATTAAGGTCGTTCAGCAAAAACGTTTTAATGATTTCAAGCCACAGATTTATAAATGGCAGACTCTTTTAAGCTCATAAGTCCTCTGGATTTCAGGTATGCAAAGCGAGAGTTGAAAGAAAAAGCAATGCGTTATCTTTCAGAGGAAGCAAAGATAAGATATGAGCTGGAGGTGGAAGCTGCTTACATAAAAGCGCTTGCTGAAATGCACATATGCCCAAAAGAGATCGTTAAAGAAGTGGAGCAGGCATCAAAGAGCATAACCGCTGAACACGTGCAGAAAGAGGAAGAAAAAACAAGGCATGAAACAAAGGCTTTGGTGAATTGTCTCAAAGCTAGCGTAAGCGAGCGCGCAAAGCCATTCATCCACCTCGGTTTGACAAGCTGTGATGTTATAGATACCGCTAACGCATTACGTTACAAACATTTTGTTACAGAAGCTCTTATTCCCGAGCTGAGGGCGCTTGAAAAGCTTCTCATAGAGCTTGCATTGCGCCATAAAGCAACAGTGCAGATAGGCAGAACGCATGGTCAGCATGCGGAGCCAATAACCTTTGGTTTTGCGCTTGCAGAATACGTGCACAGGCTTGGCACAAGGATTGTTGAAATTGAGAGCAAGAGCAATGCTTTGCATGGCAAGATAAGCGGCTGTGTAGGAGCTTACAATGCAATAGCGCTTTTCTGCAGGGACGCTGAAAAATTGGAGGAACTAACCCTTAAATTTTTGGGCTTAAAGCCTGCTCGCTACTCAACGCAGATCGTGCCAAGAGAACCTCTCACTGATTTTGTGCATGCGCTAATAAGCACTATGGGCGTGCTCGCAAACCTTGCTGATGATTTCAGGCATTTGCAGCGAAGTGAAATAGCAGAAGTTGCGGAATTTTTCGCTAGCGAGCAAGTGGGGAGCTCAACAATGCCTCACAAAAGAAACCCTGTTGCTTTTGAGAACATAAAGAGCTTCTGGAAAGCGTTTGCGCCAAGGATGCTAACCGTTTATATGGATCAGATAAGCGAACATCAGCGCGACCTAACGAATTCAGCCAGCGAACGCTTTATTCCCGAGATTCTATTTGCATGTTTATATGCCTCGCACAGAACGAAAAATGCGCTTGCAAAGCTATATGTGGATGAGGAAGCAATGCTTCGCAACTTAAAGAGCGCAAGCAATAAGATTGTGGCAGAGCCTCTGTATATATTGCTTGCGCTTCAGGGCATGCCAAACGCGCACGAAGAGATAAGAAGGCTCGCGCTAAGAGCAGGCAATGAAAGCTTGCTTGAACTTGCCCTCAAAGATAAACTATTAAAGAAATATTTAGATAATATTCCTGAGGAAAAACTCGCTTTGCTGAGAGAACCATCGCGCTATACAGGGTTTGCTGAACGGAAAACAGAAAAAATATGTGGCTATTGGAAAAAGAAGTTGGGGTTGTAACGCATGATATATGTGCATAATACAATGGGTGATAAAAAAGAGCCCTTCAAGCCAGAGAAGAAAGGTATAGTGCGCATGTATGTGTGCGGACCAACTGTGTATGGCCCTGCGCACATAGGCCATGCCCGAACCTACATTGCTTTCGATATTATAAGGCGCTACCTTGAATGGAAAGGTTACAATGTAAAGCTAGTAATCAATATAACAGATGTTCACGATGATATGATTGCAAGGGCAAATGAGCTCAATACAACCATCTTTGAGCTTGCTGATAAATTCATAAAGAAGTTTTTTGCCGATATGAAAGCACTTAAAGTTAAGGAAGCAAGCGTTTACCCAAGGGTTACACAGGAAATAGAACCAATAATCGAAACGATAAAGATTCTTGAGGAAAAGGGCTATGCTTACGAAACAAAAGACGGGGTTTATTACGATATAAGCAAGTTTCCTGAGTATGGCAAGCTTTCGGGTATTAAACCGAGCAAGAGCATCACAGGCACAAGGGTTGAGACAGACAGGTATGATAAGAGAAGCGTACAGGATTTTGCTCTCTGGAAGAAAGCAAAACCTAATGAGCCTTTCTGGGAAAGTCCCTGGGGTGAAGGCAGGCCTGGCTGGCACATAGAATGCTCTGTAATGAGCTCAAAGTATTTGGGCTTACCTATAGATATTCATGGCGGAGCCGTTGACCTTATATTTCCACACCACGAGAACGAGATTGCGCAGAGCGAAGCCGCTTACGATGTAAAGCCCTTTGTTAAGTACTGGCTTCACACAGGATTTCTTGTTATCGAAGGGCAGAAGATGAGCAAGAGCCTGGGCAATTTCATTACAGTTCCAGAGCTTCTGGAGAAGTATGATGCTCGCGTATTCAGGTTTTTCATCGCAACAAAGCATTATAGAAGCCGCGTTGATTTTGCAAAGGATGCCATGGTGCATGCAACCAACACACTCAAAAGGCTTGACGATTTTATTCAGAGGCTCTATGAAGTAGAGGCAAGCGGTCCTTGCAATGTAGATGCTATTATTAGCAAAGCCAAGAAGGAATTCGAGCAGGCGATGGATGATGATTTCAATGCGCCGTTAGCGTGGCGCGCAATATTCAACCTTGAAACTGAAGCAAACAGGCTGATGGCTGCCAACAAACTCACAAAGGATGCGAGCGCTAAAATAATCGATTTCCTGAAGGATATAAACAGAATCTTCGATGTCTTTTCTTTCGAAAGAAAGCAGGCACAGCTCGCTGAAGAGGATATGCGCCTAATAAAGCTCCGTGAAAAACTCAGGAAGGAAAAGCGCTTTGCAGAGGCAGATAAAATAAGAGAACAGCTCAAGAAGAAAGGGATAATTCTTATTGATACACCTGAAGGCACTAAATGGCGCCTTGCTCAGTAAGGCTTGCTATTAGATGTGGAAAACAAACAGAAGCAGGCAGGGCACTATAAGTATGCCTGTGATTATATAGAGCACGAAGCTAGCAGCATTTCCAAATTTTGTAAGCTCCTTCAAAGTGATGAATGGATAGAGGAATAGGCAATACGCCATAAGTAGAATGAAAACCGCTAGTGCCAAGAACGCAACCACATAAAACGTTGATGATTCACTTTCGGTGAGCATGTAAGGTGTTAGGTTTGCCTTTATATCATGCGCTTTCGTAAAGCTTTCCAGGGCTTTTTCATCCCTATTACTTAACATATTGTAAATCGCACTGACCTCGTCAGGTGTGGCATCCTCATTGCGCATCGCAACAATAAAGCCAAGGATTTTTGGAGAAGAATAGAGTGTAATGAACGCTACAGCCATCATAACAGAAACCAGAAGCCATATCACCGAAGTAGCAGATAGAATGGCTGAAAACTTTCCCTTAATCGCTTTCCCCTTCGCAAGGAACGCAAAGAAATAGATTACGCTAGCGATAAAGAGCCAGGCGATGTAATGCAAAGCACCATACCTTGCGAGCTCGAATATATCGAACTTCAAACCGCTTACAAGCTGAAATATTGCAAAAAGCACTGTTGGCATAAGCACTATGAAAAATGCTTTATCAAAGTCAGGTTTCTCTAGGGCTGATTCAATTGTTTTAACAGGATGTATTATTGCATGCAAAGGGTTCGCTTCCATAGGCACCAATTAATGTTTATCCTTTAACAGTATTTAAATTTAACCTTGAATAATATTCCTTAATGAAAAGGGAAAAAGTTGTGCTTGCGTTTGGAACATTTGATATTTTGCATTTAGGCCATATCCACTACTTAAAAAAAGCCAGAGCTCTTGGCACAGAGCTTATTGTTGTTGTTGCTCGCGATGAAACCGTTGCCAGAGAAAAGGGCACAGAGCCTGTAAAGGATGAGAAGCAGCGCGTCGCGATCGTAAGAGCGCTCAAGTTCGTGGATAAAGCGGTTCTTGGTTTGAAGGGAGATAAGATGCAGGTTATTCTGAAATATAAGCCGGATGTTATTGCTTTAGGTTATGATCATAAGGTAAGCAAGCAAACCATAGAGAGGTTTCTGAAAAGGCACGGGTTGCAGGCAAAGGTTGTGAGGATAAGGGCCTATAAACCGGCAAAATATAAAAGCTCCCTGCTAAAAAAGAAGATCCAAGCAACAACGCTTGATCTCGGCATAGATATAATCTAGTGTTTTCTGCGCTTTTTCAGCTCCTTTTTGAGAAGCACATTGTGCTTGTATTCTGTGCCGTTCTTCCATGCATTTTTGAGATAGCCATAGCGCTCAAAACCAAGTTTTTTGAATACGCTTAGAGAAGCTTTATTATCGTGCTGAACCTGCGCTAGCGCAATTTCAATATCCTCTGGCAGGTGTGCAAGCACGTATTTCAAAAGCTTTGTAGCTATTCCTTTATTTCTGTAATCAGGATGGACTATAAGTGAATAAAGATGTGCTAAATGTTTGTGATAGCCTGTGCCGCGTTTCACAAACACGTGGGCTACCACTTTTCCATCAAGCTCTGCAACATAGCGCCTTTCTCTAGTGCTCATTAAGCTGCGCATAATGCGTTCTCTGGTTAACTCGAAGCCCCATTTGGGGTACAATTCAGCAAGGTCGTCAGCATCATTAAGCGCCGCTTCCCTTATTTTGACGCGCAACATGTTCTTTCATATCCTCTAACTTAAAACTATCGTGCGTTTTTTCTATATCAACAATAAAATCCTTGTGCAGAACATCCCTGCCAACAAGCACCGGATAGCGCATACCCAAACGATCAGCAAGGGTAAAGCGAACCTTTTTGGTTATTCCTGCCAGTGCAAGCTTGCCTGCAACCACCGCGCGCCTAACATAGCCTTTGGGCTCTGTCTGGCTTTTTATACGTGCAACGCTTGTGATAGGCCCCAAGCAAGCTTTTGCAGCAATTCGCAAATAAACGCTTGAGCGAGTTGCGCCAGTATCTAATAAAGCAAGTGTTTCAATGGTGCGTTTTTTGCCGATGATTTTAACCGGCTCAACAAGGCCTACAACCTTTTTTTCTCTTAGGGCCTTAAGAATTTCAGCCCTTTGTTGCGACATAATCAAAAAGAGTAAAATCAAAAAATTTTTAAACAAGAGGTCTTATGTAATATGGTTATATCGTACGGTGCCTAGATGAAAAAACTTATTATGGCAGTTGAGGGCGAGAAGAAGAGGTTTGCTCTTCTTAAGGATGCCTTCCGGCAGAAAGGTTTCAGCGTAAAAATGATTCCAGTTAGAGAGCTGACACTATTTACTGACGCCAAGGGCTCAAGGATAAGAGCATCCAGTTTGCGTTCGTTTAAAGGTGCTATTTACCTTGAAACTCCTCTCAAGCTCACACAGTTTGTGGAGCCTCTTCTCGATGAAATAGATAGAGCGGGCTTCTACTGCCAGTTAAAAAAAGGAGCGTACTATATAGGAAGCAATGAGCTTCTTCAGCTCAGTGTTTTGAACAATTACAATATAAAAATACCGCGCACCATGATTTTTGGCAGTCTTGAACAGATAAAGAACTTTGCAGAAAAATTCAGCTACCCGGTGGTTTTAAAGGTTTACAGGAAAGGGGAGAAGATACAGAGTGTAATTGCAAAAGATGCTAACGAACTTGTTTCGCTTGCAGAGCGCACACAGGGCGACAACGCAATAGTGCGTGAATACATTGCTGGCGAAGTGGACCATTGTGCGGTAATCGGCAATAAAGTTTTCAATCTCAAGCGCGCGGTTAAGGAAGATGGTCTGAATTTGCAACCACTTAAAAAGGCCATTTCCGCAAAGCTTTCCAAGACCGAAGAAGAAACCGCAATACAAGCTGCTAGCGTTTGCGGCTGTGATGTGGCGACAGTGAAACTTTGCAAAGGATTTGTGCTTAAGGTCAAGCCCTATGTTAATATGCTGGTTTTTACGAAGAAGACGGGGCATAGTCTGTTTGAGGAAGTTGCAGAGCTCTTCAGCGAAAAGCTTGGAGGTGCGTAATATGGCAAGCATAGCAATAATCGCCTCAACTCATTATAATAGGGGGAATAACAAAATACTCATTGAGGAGGCTGAAAAGGCCTTCGAAAAGGTCCTTTTCGTTCCCATAAACAAATTAACTGTTATTGAGGAAAATGGGGTCTCAAAAATTATGTATAAAAATACCAATCTGCTGGAGTTCGATGCATGCTATCCGCGCTTCGGCTCAAGGGATTATTTTATGGGTGAAGCTGTCCTGCGCGTAATCGACAGCGCTCCAATATATAGCCCGGTTTCGCTCAAAGGCTACCAAATATCAAACCACAAGTATTATACTGTAAAGAAGCTTGCTGAGAGCAAAATACCCTGCGTGCTCACATCGCTTAGTGCTTCCCCGCAAGCGGTGGAAAACACAGTTGAGGAATTCGGCTTTCCACTCGTGCTTAAGCTTATAAGCGGCTTCGCTGGAAAGGGTGTTATGCTCATTCGCGACAGCAGCGAGCTTCGCTCAATTCTTGACACTGTGCATCTCTTTGAAGAATATATTTCTGCACAGCGCTTTATCCCAAACGCGAACACTGATATAAGGTGCTATGTGTTCGGCAATAAGGTGCTCAGCGTAAAGCGCACTGGAGCGCCAAACGACTGGCGCGCAAATATTTCAAGGGGAGGCAAAGCAGAGATAATTGAAGGCAACAAAAAGATGGAGCGCTACGCTGTAAAGGCCGCTAAAGCCCTAGGCTTTGATATCTGTGCTGTTGATTTTGTAGAAACAGAGCTAACGAGGCAGGGCTTTGCGGTGATAGAAGTAAACTTTCAGCCAGGTCCATTCAGAAAGTTCTTGGGCAACAC
>JAGHBI010000094.1 GCA_021161055.1 Candidatus Iainarchaeum sp.
AACCTGGTGATTCTGGATGGGCCACTTTCCTATATGCTGGGTTACAGATACAGTTATAAAAGTTTGCAGCTTGCAGTGGAGAATATGATAAAAATTGTGGATATTGATTCTCTTGAGGCACTTATTGTTGATCACCATTTTTTAAGAGATTTGAAATGGCGCGAGAGAATCGCTAGCGTCTTTGAAGAAGCAGAGCGGAAAGAGGCAGAGGTTTTAACTGCTGCCGAGTATGCAGGCAAACCCATTGAGATGCTCGAAGCACACAGAAAGGAACTCTATGAAATGAACCCTCTCTGAAATAAAGCCCAATTCTAATGAGGTGAGTGCTCTTTAAAATGAAAACTGGAAATAAAATTATTATGAAAAAATTCCTTGCACGTATAAAGCGCTTAAAGCTTTGGAAAAAATTGAAACAATTGCCTACTGGCAGAAGAAAGAAGTGGCGCTACAGAAGACACGTTCTGCCGCGCAGGAAATGGCCTGAGCTTATTAAAGAGCTGGAAATAAAGCTTGCCAATCCGTATTTTTTCAGTGGCTTAGAATATATTGGTGACTTGGGGCGTGTAAGACTGTTCTATTATGAGGGAATCCCTGTTGCGATTAAGGATACTGGACGCCTGGAGAGGCACGGGTTTGACTATGAGAAAATTAGAAAAGCATTGCTTGTTCATCAGAAAGCTGTCCTAGAGGGTAAAATAAAGCCAAACCATTATAGGATTGTTACTCCAAAAGTTTACGGGCAGATTGGAAGGTATTTGATTATGGAATATATAGAACATAAAGAGCACCCGAAACCAGGCGTAACTAAAAATCAGGCTGAAATAACCTCTTATAGAGAAGCGTATCGCGAGCTTGAAGATAATTTTATGAAAGCAATTAAGATTAGCAAAGCCTACGATGTGGATGTTCCTCAGCTAATACATTTAATGGTGCTTGGCAACACCAATCCAAAAAACCCCAAAAAAGGCACGTGGCTTTTTTCGTTACCATACGATTTGTGTTAGCCACAATGTGCCACAACCAGATTAACAGGTAATGTCAAGTCAGTAGGGCTGAGGAAATTTCGCATATGCCAGATGCCAGTATTTTTAAAATTGAAGATGTGAAATACCTGAAACCCAAATAACTTGACAGCAACAGATTAACATAACTTTTTTATATATGAGGCATAATTAAGTAATTATGAATGTTAATATTTCGAACCAATATGCAACTCTTTATCTGCAGAGTTTTGTAAGCCGCATGATTAGTTATTTTTCACCCCTCTATTACCTCGACCACTTGGAGGAAAAATATAAAAGCAGGCACGCATATCAGAAGGTCTTCTATGAGCTAGAAAAACTTCCTGTAGATGAGAAAAATAAACTGACCCTTAAAATGGAAGAAATATCAAGGATTAAGGTTACCCCTTACAATACCTCCGAATTGAACAATAGATTGACAGAGGTTTTTGAGTCTCCAGAATTTAATAGGCTAAGGCGACTGCTCGAGTCTATACCAAAAAATCAGCAGAAAAAATTCCTTATAGACCTACTCAGCCGATTGGATAGTACCATTATTGCCGCTAGAAGTTATTTAAGCAGCTCCGCAATCTCTCCTCGAGATTATAAAGATGTTAATGTATTGGATCAAGCATTCTATCAATCCCACCTTATAGTTAGGGGCCTTATGAATGAATTGCAAAGAGGAAAGCCAAATCTTGGCAGAGTAAACACCTTAATACTCGCATTGTTTATTCTGACTGTGAAGATTAGCGGACTTATAAAGGGAAAGATAAAAAGCGAAGAGCTTCTCGAGGTAATATCTCTATTTGACTCTAAAATTAAAATAGAGGGGCGCGAAGAGTTTAAGGAATATTTACTAGCACTAACTAATTAGGTGGTTTTCTGTATTCCTTAGATACAAACCTTGTAATTGGTTTGTACAATAAATATGACAGGCTGCATAGGGCCTCTAAAACTCTCTGTAAAGACAAGGGGCCTGATGTGCTATTTCTATCTACAGTTCTGGCTGAAACCAAAACCACTTTTTTGAAGCGCTATAACCAAGCCCTTTCAAGGATTCAGGCGATTATCCATTCTGCTAAATCACAGGGGGATGCACAAAGGCAACTGAACAGACTGTTAGAGAGGCCCTCGCGCCTCATAAATTTCTACAAATTAATAATAAATCAATTGAGAGGCGATTTTTCAGCCCCAAACATAGTAAAGCTAAGAAGTAACGCTATTAAAGCGATAAACAATTTGGAGGTTTTGCTTGAAGAAAGCCTAGGAATAAAGCTTCCTAGGTACACACCCTCGCAGGAACCTTCTGAGGAACAAAAAGCGTTTCTCAATAAAGTGGCTTCTCTTAGCTTTAGTGATTCTTGGGATAAAAGAATATTTATCGAATTTGTTTACGTTTCCTTTGAGACTTCTTTGGAGGAGTTCTATAGCAATGATAAAAGGTTTATTAACCAAGCAAGAAGGAACTACAAGGAACTAAAAGTCAAAAAACTGCAGTTTTATCATCTCCGGGAAAAAGAAACAAAACCATTTTATCAAATTAAATGATGCTATGGTTTGAACCCCGTATTCAACACCTTAGCATAAGCCACAGAACCTGGTAGGGTTCAAGAGCTATGCTTTTGTTTGTGTGCACGATCTTTTTATTGCTTATTATATCATGAGAAATCTTATCTGCAAGTTCGTCTGGTAGCTCAACTTCTGTCTCCTGCCTGCTGACATTGTGTAGTGCTAAAATTCTTTCTTTTCCATCGGGCGAGGTTCTCAGTAATGCAAACACCTCCGGGCTTAGGAAAAGCACTTTTTGCTCAGCATTTGGATGGAACGCTTTGCAGCTAACTCTTGTTTTGATAAGCCCTAAAAGTGACCAAAAAACGCGAGCTTCTTTTGCGTCTTTGTTTTGCAATTTTTCTTCCAGTGCAGTAATTTCAAGGTTTGTGCGGTTAATATCTCTAGCCAAGCCGCTCTTTTCCATGCCTTCAATATCGTTTTCACAGCCAAACAGACTAAGATAATAAATTCCTGGGATTCCCTGCAATGCCAATGCTATAGCGCGCGAACACAGAAAGCGCTGAACCTGCGTTTGCAAAGGTTCTGAGCTAGCATTATTCAGAGCTGACCACCAGGTGATATTCATTTCATAAACGCTTTTGGTACCATCAGGGTTTGCTTTATATGAAAGTTCTCCGCCGCGTTTTTTCACCTCTTCAAACATAGCCTCAATCTCCTTTTCCGGCAGTATTCCGCGAGCCCCCAAAATGCCAATTCCATCATGTGAATCTAAAAAGTTGAAGAATGTTGTTCTATCGGAAGGAACTGCAAGCGAAGAGGCCCATTTGCTAAGGTAGTTTGTGTCTTCCGACCAGAACGCATGCAAAGTGAGCGGTGGCAGAGAGAAATTATAAACTGCCTGCGCCTCATTTGCACCATTGCCAAAGTAGGATATATTTTCTGCATGAGGCACATTTGTTTCTGTAATTAAAATTGCGGATGGCTTTACAACATCAAGTATGTCCCGAAATAGCTGAGTAATAATATGCGCTTGTGGCCTATGAATGCAGTTTGTTCCAAGCTCCTTCCATATGTAAGCAATCGCATCTAAGCGAATCGCGTGTGCATTCTTCAAAAGGAAAAGCAATACCTTCACCATTTCCAAAAGCACTTCGGGGTTCTTATAGTTCAGATCAACCTGATCAGTGCTGGTGCCAACACTGAACGTGGTCCATACCCACCTTTCTGAATCATTCGTTTTGAATCTTGTCAGAACCGGCGTTGGCCTTGGCCTGAAAACCTTTGCCAGTTCACTATGCGGAATTTCCCCCTTGGAAAAACTGATGAAAAAATTTTTGTAGTAAGGGTCATCCTCAAGGAATTTCTTGAACCATGCACTTTGTGTGGATACATGGTTGATTATTAGGTCAACCATAAGATTGAATCGTTTTCCTATCTCTGCAATGTCCTGCCAAGTGCCGAGTTCTGGTTTAACCTGATAGAAATCAATAACAGAAAAGCCACGGTCTGAAGAGTAGGGAAAGAATGGCAGGATGTGCACGCCGTTTATTATTCCTAAAAGATATTTTTCTAGGAATGCCCTCAGTGTTCTTAGTGGTTTTTCATCTGTGCGATAAAAAGCATCGGGATATGTGATTAGCACCGCATCTTTTTCCGTAAACAGCTCCTTAGGCTCTGTTTCGCTGCCCGCCTGCGCAATGTATTCTTCCAGAATCCTTTCAATCCTTGGCCAGAGTTTCTCAGCATGTTCTTTTCCATACAACATGCAAAGCTTTGTTATGATCTTTTCCTTGGAAGTGACGCTTATGACATTCATAGGCATCCCATCAATTAATTTCATAATAATAGATGCTCCAGCCTATTCTTGCTTTTGGTTCATAATTCAAAAGCCAGCGCCAGCAATTCACATCTTTGCTATAGCCGGTTAGCATTGTTACGCTCACCGCAAACCTTCCCTTTGCTGGCTTGCACACCCCACTATAATCAAAAGGCATGAAGATTGTGGGGTAAGGCCAACCAAAGTACGCTAACCTTGGGTTTTTCCAATTAATTCTTTTTGCAAATTCCATAAAATAAAAGAAATCTTGGCCCCAATCGATATTTGAATCTGTTAGATACTTCGCTCCGTTTGCAGGGCCGCCTATGAGTTCATTGAAGTATGCTAAGTAATGTGGATAAATTGTTAGCGAAGCGAATGCATGCCATGCGAGCAAAGCACACAGCAATACGCTGAGCATGCGATTTTTTGTAATGTTTTCTAATCTGCTTGCAAACGCACCTGAAACGAAAACAAACAGGAATGGAAATGCAGGCAAGATATAGCGCAGACCAAGGTAAAATTTACTGAACAGCGAGACAGTTGCGAAGAACAGCAGTGCTGGCACCAATATGCTGAAAAGTTCAAACTTTGGTTTTTTTATAAAAAGATAGAATGATATAGTTAGTATAAGCAGAAATGCAAGCGTTGTTTTGATTATGAATGCAACTAAAAAGTATTCTGGAATGTAGGTTCGAAACTCGCCAAACAGATAGCCTTCTCTACCATGTTCAACCCAGGACCTTATAAAATTAAAACCTTCAAACATTCTTGCAGGGAGGAAAACATACTGGTTTTGTTTATAGCACTCCAGCGCATACAATGCATTGGCCAATACAACTGGAACAATAATAAGTGTGGAAAAGATGAACGCGTAATAAAGCAAGCCTCGCTTTTTGAAGAATTTCATCCTGTTTTTGCTCAGCTCTTTGTGCTGTAATAGTATGAACAGAAAAAGCAACGGGAAAAAAAGCAGAGCAACGTATTTTGTGAGTACAGCAAACGAAAGGCACAGTGAAGAAAGTATTAGGAAGCGAACTTTAGCTGAGCGAGCGAACTTCCAAGCGAAGTAGAAGCTTGCAAAAACGAATAAGGTTAGGGGCATATCAAGAGTTGCTAGTCTTGAATGCGCAATTATATTTGGTTCGAAACAGTACAGAAACAGTGCGAGCAAAGATGCTTTGCTTCCAAAGGCCTCTCTGCTCCAGAAAAATATGAGCAAGCCTAAAACCACGGCAAGGGCTATTGCAACCAAGCGCGCACTGAAAATGATTGTCCGAAACATTTCCAGATTCTCTTTGTAGAAGTCTGCAGCGAAGCCGTAGTTAGCGCCAACATCTATTTTATTTGCAATCATTTTCCAGTTTTTGCTCTCAATAGGAAGCTTCGGATTGAGCAGAAGTAGAGGCACACCATACAGCATCTTCGTAAATACTGGGTGTTCTGGATTGAGTCTGAAATCAAGCATTTTCAGGTATGAATAACCAGAAACTATGTAAAGGGATTCATCCACAGTCAGATACTTGTTTAAAATGGAAGTTGTGCATATAACAGTGAATATAAGGAGGAGCAGAAGCGCAAAATATTCTGTACGCATTTTTACCATAATACTCACCTTAGCAAACCCTTGTGCTTTGCCACTATTGCACTTAACTGCTTTACAAACTTGCTTTTCATAAGCGCATCCACGTTGCCTATGCAATCCTCAAAATCATAATCAAACTCTATTGTGCCTAAAAAGTTTATGCCTAATGTTTTAGCACTCTCTTGCACAGCATTGCTTTTACCAATCCTCATATTTTCTATAATGCCCAGGATTGGAATGTTTAAGGCCTTAAGCATCTTTATAAGTTTTGTTACACTGTCCAGGGCCAGTTTGGAACCTGTTGCAACTATAAGAAACTCAATCCTTTTCATAAGCCTTATCACATCAAGTGTTGCATCAGCAATACCTGGAGGCATATCGATAATCAGGAAATCGAGGTTATGCCACTGAGTTATGGCAAGCAATTCTATTATTGCATTCGAAACATCAATGCCGCGCAAAGCAGCAGGCCTATCTTCAATGAAATAAACTATCGACATGAACCTTATGCCTGCAACCTCTGCAGGCACTAGACCCTTTTCCTCCTTCGGAAAAA
Organism: Candidatus Iainarchaeum sp.; assembly: GCA_021161055.1. GTDB lineage: Archaea > Iainarchaeota > Iainarchaeia > Iainarchaeales > DTGL01 > DTGL01. Next base: position 6,474 of record JAGHBI010000094.1, read on the forward strand.
CATTCCTTACTCCGAGCATTATGTGGTCAGCAGGGCTGAAAAAGTCAAGGTCGAGTAGGCCAACCCTGTAATTTGCTTTTGAGAGAAGCAATGCAAGCGAACATGCTACTGAGCTCTTTCCAATGCCGCCCTTACAGCCAGATACTGCTACAATCCTTTTTATACCTGCAAGCCTTTCATCTATAACACTGAGCCTTGCATCCATAGTATCACAAACTTTTTATTTCCTTTATCCAGAGCCCTCGACCTTTCACAATCTCGAAATCAGGACTTTTGCATTTCGGGCATCGTATGTATGCATGCGAAACATCAGGAATAAAATGTATTAATTCGGCATCGCTCGCGTTCAAACCTTTTTTTGTGCGGGAGAAATTCCACTGAAAGCCGCATACGCGGCACTTAAAAACCGCTTCTTCGCGCTCTATTTTAATCTTTATTTTTCGCATATTCTGCGCTTCAAGGATCTCTTTCAGTGCCAGCTTGAAAACGCTTGCATTTATCTGCTGGAGCTCGCCAAGAACAACAACAGCTTCAGCCTCTTTGCAACTATTTCTTGCACAGTAATCTGCAACAGCATTTACGACTGCCTGCGCCAAGGACCACTCATGCATTTTGCATCACAAATGAGTAAGCTGCAAAGGCTTATAAAAAAGAAAGGTTTTTAAATGAGTTCCACTGCTATTTATTATAGAACATACCTAAAATTTGCAGAGCCTCAGAGGAGCTTGTTTTAGATTTAAAAAGCTTTCATAATTTTAAATAATAATGTTCATGCTCAACGCGAATGATGAGCACCCAAGGTTTCTTGGGTGTGAGGAAGCCCAAAAGCCAGAGGAAAACGGTGCAGCCTAAAAAACATCAAGTTTTCGGCAATTCCAGCTGATCCTGCTGGCGGGCACTGCTATGGGAGTGCGACTAAGACATGCAAGTCTTAGGGCGCTAGCCATGAAGCGCTCTGGCGGACGGCTCAGTAACACGTGGGTAATCTACCCTGGGGAGGGGTTAATCCCGGGAAACTGGGGCTAATGCCCCATAGGCAACAGATGCTGGAATGCGCTGTTGCCGAAAAGCAACTGCATCATGCTGCAGTTTGCGCCCCAGGATGAGCCTGCGGCGGAATAGGTTGTTGGTGGGGTAACGGCCCACCAAGCCTAAGATCCGTACGGGCCTTGGAAGAGGGAGCCCGGAGAAGGGCACTGAGATAAGGGCCCTAGCTCTACGGAGTGCAGCAGTCGCGAAACCTCTACAATGCGCGAAAGCGCGATAGGGGTACTCCCAGTGCCAGCTTTGCTGGCTTTTGCCGAGTCTAAAAAGCTCGGCGAATAAGTGGGGGGTAAGATACGTGCCAGCCGCCGCGGTAACACGTACCCCACGAGTGGTGCCCACTTATATTGAGCCTAAAACGCCCGTAGCCAGCTTGGCAAGTCACCTGT
>JAGHBI010000024.1 GCA_021161055.1 Candidatus Iainarchaeum sp.
GCTTAGATTATGAACACCGAGAATTGTTTCGCCTTCTTTGCCAGAAAGCACTCCAACAGAATGCCACATTATAAGCCCTGCAAATACAACAACATCCTCCTGATACATATCTGTTGGAACAAACCTTGTAAAGACCATTGTTACTGAGCGCGCCTTTGCAGCCTCGGGTGCTTTCTCTAGGAGCACATCGGTCATTTCTCTGAAAGAAAGCGCGGGTTCACAGAAATAAGCATTTTTATCAACAGCCCCGGTTTTCTCATCAATTTCGGAAATTTTCAGGTAAACAAAAACGAACCGCTCGCTTTTGTGTCCGCTAGCTTTGTTGGCGGGATAATCTTGCGGGGTCCAAAAGTAAAGTATGTAATCGTTGTAAGGCGCGCGTGGTGACATTATTGTGTCCAGCGTTCTCTTTATGAGGAGCTTCGTATCTTCGCTAAATGTTCCTGTGTTTGCATAATCTTCCTTCATCTTTGCAAGAAGGGAATCCACTTCATGAGCTGTTTTTAGGTCTTCGTTCGCAACTCTGGGTACGCTTGCATTGAGAAGTGTTTGAAGCGCAGAGGTTACGTAATCCTCGTTGTAGAATCCTGAAAGCGTTGCCTCCACGCTGCGCCCATAGCTCAAAGATGTTGAAAACATGCCTATGGCGAGCACTGAAACAATGGTGAGTATGAACAGTGCATCTGTTATCGATGCCTGTGCTTTTTCCTCGATAGTCATCTCCAGACCACCACCACTAACAGCATTGGTCTCACAGCAAGACCGCTGGCAACTTCCGTATCCTGATAAGCCACGGGCAGCATATTCACCATAACCAAACTGTTCGGAGTTATCCTTTCATCCAGCTCAGCTGGACATACAAAAAGGTTATCGCCGCTCCTGTAAATCCCTTCATTTTCATTGACGAATTTGTAAATATCTATGGGTTTGTAGTCTTCGTTAAGGTCAACAAGCCCTGCCTTAAAGAACAGTCCGATGGGGTTTACGCTGTTACAGAGCTGCTTAAATTCCTGGAAATCATTTATATATTTATCGCCGCGGAGCGCATTGCTTATGCGTAGTGCATCAAGCACCAGCTCAAACCTGCTTGCTGTGCTTCGATATATCACAAGCGTCTGGTTAAAGGTAGCGAAGAATATCACAAGTGAGAATATAAGCGGTATGAGACTCGGTAGATCATCCCCTATAGGCCCTATAAACCCCTTTCCTGCACCTTTTTGCAATTAATCACCCCAGCAGCTTGGCATTTTCAAACTCAAACAATCCTTTATATCTATGGGAAAACAGTTGCTCAGGCAGCTTTTCGTATCTGTGCTTGAGCACACACCATCTTTAATTCTCTTCCTGTACATATAACAACCAACGCGAAGCTTGTTTCGCTCACACATCCCTTTAACCTCAGCAGAACATGGAATCAGATAAAGATAGGTTGCGCCTCTAAAGGTTTCCTTCACAACGACAAGCATATCCATAGGGCTTGGTGCTGCCCTCACATCCAGCACAAATCTATCAGCAGGGCAGGGCTCGGCAATTTCAGAGTCATAGGAAAAAATAAGAATATTCGCGTTTATATCTCTGCGTGATGATGCGATTACCGGTGCTTCATCGCGTTTTCTCAGAAAGTCATTCCTTTCAATTATCGAAAGCAAAAGATGGCTTTTTTCAGGTCCTTTTAGAGCGCGTGTTTCAACAACATAGTAAAAATCGATTATATCGTAGAGCGTGTACTTCCTCCTAAACTTTATCTCAAGCTCTTGGCACAGGGCTTTTGAGTTTATCAGCACAGATATATCTTCCATCGCCTTCTCAGAAATATTTTTGGATAGCTCTGCTATTACGGTGGATTTGAATGAGAACGCAAAATGAACAACTATTGCAAAGAGCGCTACTGCAAGTATTAGAAGATTTATCTTGCTAAGAGTGAAGGCCATCATAAAAAATCACTTTTTATAATACGCGCAGATTATAGGAAATGTTTGCTTTGCTGGTGTTCTGTTGATCAGGTAGTAATGCCCTTCTGGCATCTCGTCCCTCAGGTCTAAAAGCATGTAGCCTTCTGAGCTCTTATCCTCGCAAACATCGTGCACTTCTGGAAATAGGGTCTTGAGTGTTGTTCTCAGGCAAAAGCGCTTTGTCGGTCCAACGGCAGTAACCGTTATGGAAAGGCATTGGGGTGAAGCAGTTCCGCATATCGCACTGCACAATGCTTCATCAGATATTTCCTCTATTCTTATGCGCTGACCTTTGAAGCATTCTGGTGGCCTAAAATCAATCTTTGCAGGTATGCCAAGCTCAACAACATCTTCGAGCTTCCCTCTGAATTCTTCTATTGCATGCGTAAGCCTGTTATCGCAATCGCGCTTCAGAACGTCAGCAAGTGCCTGCAAACCTATGTAAAGCACAAAGCCCATTATAATTACGCCCACCAGAACCTCAAAAGGCGCTGATTCCTGGGCACGGGATGCTCGCGGTTTTTTGCCAGGTTTATGAAACATTCAACCACCCAACGACTTTTTTGTCTTTGCAACAATCTTCTGCGATTGCTGAAACATAGGTTTAACTATGGTTATGAGAAGCACCGCAACTATTGCAAGTATGAGGATTATATATATGGCTGACCATTCGCTCTGCGCTTTCTCCTCCCTGAAAAATTCCGCCAGCATTTCAAATAAAAAAACACCTTTGAAATATTTAAAGCTTGGTGTTTTTTGAAATGGCTTATTAGGTGCGCAATCGGGTTAGTTAAATTTAATAATAAGTTAAAACATCATTTTGTAAATTCAGGTGTGAAAAGTTTGGGTGCGAAGATGAAGATAGGCGGTTTTAAGGTGGGGGAATATGTAGTAAAGGAGGAGGGCAGAAAAAAGCACCTTGTATTCGACTGTGCAGCATGTGTCTACAGGGCTTCCATTGCTGACGATAAGGCATGCATGTATCATACATTATATGCACTCAACGAGATAGATGCTGATATTGTTGTGCTCTCCGAGGTTTATGAAAGGATATACGATGAGAAGCAGACTGCAATGCTCAAAGAAATTGTTAAGCTTATTCAGAAGTTCTCAATAGAGACCCCATGGTCATATAACAACCTTGCGGATGTGCGGTTCATTCGCGATGAAAGCCTGCTCAGCGCAAGGCACAAAATGATTGTTACAATAACGCATGATCTCATTGCATATGATCCTATAAGCGCATACTTCACGTGCCTCCGCGAGATCACCCGTGAACGAGAGCGCTATGCGAGCGGCTCTGGAGAGTACAAAGCTGGCAGCGCGGTGTATTTGAAAACCCTTCTTTACATCAAAAAAAGTTTTGAAAGCTGCGAGCTCATCAAAAAGGTAAAGCGATTTATAACTGAATTGAGGGAAGTGCCAGATTCCAAGGACCTCTACAGAACATTTTTCGAGGCGCAGATAAAGCCTGCATTCATAGGCTCGAGGCTCATATTCAAAGAGGAGGAAGGCCTGGAACTTCTGGATGAATACACAGTAAAGAACAGTGTTGTGCAGATATTTAGCCATCCGAATCAGACCCAAAACCTGTATTTTATAAATCCACCTGAGTATACGCTCAGCCCAGAAAAATACTTCGTGCTCAGCAAGGCTAAGGAGATTGTTGCAGGCTACACGCCTGGTAAAGCGTCTTTAAGCACGGTGGCTCGTTCAAGGGAATACTTCGAAAGAATATACAGAAGTACGATAATGGAAATCGCCGAACAGTACCAGATAAAGCTTACGAAAAAAGAAATAGGCGAGCTTAGCGAGATTGTTGCAAGGTACAGCGTCGGTTATGGAATCCTCGAAATACTGCTTTCAGATAGAAAGCTAACGGATATTTATTTAGATTCACCCATAGGCGAGACCCCGCTATATGTTGTACACTCAGACTTTGAGCAATGCCTTACAAATGTGCTTTATACTGAGAGAGAAGCGGAAGCGCTTATAACGAAATTGCGTGCAATGAGTGGCAGACCGTTTGATGAAGCACATCCTGTGCTTGACTTTGACCTTCCAGAGTTAGAAACAAGGGTTGCGGTAATAGGTCCACCGCTAGCGCCAGATGGCGTTGCGTTTGCATTCCGCTTGCATAAAATAACTCCATGGACACTGCCGCAGTTTATAGATGTTAAATACCTCAATCCATTAGCAGCAGGGCTCATTTCATTCTTCATAGATAACCAGGCAACAATGCTTGTAACAGGCTCGAGAGGTTCTGGAAAGACATCATTGCTTGGAGCATGTATCCTCGAGATACCCAAAAACACAAGAATCATTGTTCAGGAAGATACGCTTGAAATACCGGTTACATATATGAAAAAAATAGGTCTCAATATACAGAGGCTCAAAACAAGGTCACCAATAAGCGTATCAAAAACTGAAGCGGAGGTTGAACCCGAAGAAGCCTTAAGAACTGCATTGCGCTTAGGCAACAGTGCACTTGTGATAGGAGAGGTTCGCTCAAAAGAGGCCCGCACGCTCTATGAGGCAATGCGTATAGGCGCAGCAGGCAACGTTGTTATGGGCACTATCCATGGCGATTCAGCATACGCTGTTTGGGATCGTGTTGTAAACGATTTGGATGTGCCAACAACATCTTTTAAAGCTACCGATGTGGTCATAACCGCACGTCCCATAAGGTTCTACGGCTCACTGCGAAGGCAGAGGAGGATTGTTGAGATAACGGAGATAAGAAAGCACTGGATTGAGGAGCCTGCAAGGGAAGGGGGCTTGCTGGACTTAATGCGTTACTCAGCAAAAACAGATTCTCTGGAACTCCTAGAGGATAATTTGAAAGAATCCGAACTTTTTGAGAAGATCTCAAAGACATCGGGGCTTTCAATGGAAGAGATGTGGAAGGACATAAGGATGCGTGCGGAATCAAAGCGTTATCTTGTCGAGCTCAAGAAAAAGCACGATATTCCAGAGCTTTTGGAAGCGGAATACACAACGATGGCAAATGACAAACTTATGCTCATAAAAGAAAAACAGATACGAGAGTTCGGGAAGGTAAACTACGATGAAGTCCTGCAAAGCTGGAAGAAGTGGGTCAGGGAAAGGCTCCTCTCAAAGCTCATAAAGAAGGCATGAAGTGGTCTTATGCCAAAAAAAGACAGGTTTGATGTCACGCCGGGGCAGCTATACAGAGGCATAATAGTGGAGCGAGGCATACCAAAGGCTGAACGTGAGAAGCTGTTCAAAAAGAGGATACCAAGGTATGTACGCTTCTGCAAACACATTTACAAGATGATGCCAACATTGAGTGGCAGAGCGAAGTATTCGGCAGAGCAGCAGGCTACAATCGAATTTCTTAACTGGGATTTAAAGGCAGAGGAGTTCGCGAGCGCTGTGAATTTTACACTCATTGTTTCGCTTGCAACTGCTTTCATCGCATGGTTTGCACTGGTCTCAAGCCCGCTCTCCGAGTTTTTTACCGGTATAATTTATGGTTCGTACCTTCTTCTCGCATTGCTTGTTATCGCCGCACTTTCTGTAACGCGCTTTGTTTATATGTATCCTTCTGTTGCGGCAGAGGTTGAGCAGAAAAAAGCCATAGGTTATATACCCGAAATCGTTGGTTACATGATAATGTCAATGAAGCTAACACCAAACCTTGAAAAGGCGGTGGAGTTTGCGGCAGAACATGGTCGAGGCAGGATCGCTAGTGAATTCAAAAAGCTCTTGTGGGATGTTGAGATTGGCGTTTATGCAACTATTGTGGAGGGTTTAGACGCGATAGCGTATCGCTGGGGCAAATACAGCCCTGAATTCAAACGCGCTTTAATGCGAATAAGGTCTGCAGTGCTCGAAGATACCGAAGCTAAGCGCGATACCGCACTCAACAGAACAATGGATGAACTTCTTACAACGATAAAGGAAAAGATGCAGGGTTATGCTCACGAACTGAAGCAGCCCTCGATAGTTCTGTTTTTTGTGGGGGTGCTTCTACCATTAATACTCATGGTAATATTACCTATGGGTTCGGTGTTCAGTGGTCTGCCCCTCGCAAATCCGCTTGTAATTGTTGCAATCTACAATGTTGCGATACCTATTGGCACATTTTATTTTGCGAGGGATATAATAAAGCGCAGGCCTCCAACACAGGATGTTCCAGAAATACCTGACAATTACGCAGGATTACCACCAAAGGGGAAGATAAAGTTTGGTAAAGCTTTCATCGATGTAAAACTGGCTGTTGCCATTGTTGCACTCCTTGGGCTTCTCGCATCATACTATTTTCATATGGAAGGATTTCCGCCCAAAAGTATAGCGGAAGCGCTTTCTTCAGGAGGAAAGCCTATACAGCTCATAAAGCCTGATCAAACAGAGGAGGAGGTTCTTAAAAGAAGTGGTTATAATCCAAACTACTTCAGCATACCCGATGGTACGCTCTATCGGCAGTATCTTACTCACTATATGGAAACGGAAGGTGTTCGAAAGAAGGCGGAGGAAAAGGCGCGTGTAGCAGTTCTTTTTGAGAAGAAAAGATTCTTTATGCAGAGAGAAAACGATGTCACGCCATACAATCTCTGGTTTGGTGCAATTCTAACATTGGCTTTCTGCCTATTCGTCGCACTTTATTACCCCAACAGATACAAGAGAAAAGTGCAGGAAGAGATTATGAATATGGAAAGCGAATTCAAGGATGCTCTTTATATCATAGCTTCGAGGCTTGGTGAAAACAAGCCTATGGAAGAAGCCCTCAGGCATGCACAGGAATTCCTGCCACGTGCCATGATAACTAAACGGGTTTTTTCCAAAACGTTGGATAATATAAACCTTCTTGGTATGCCCCTCGAATCGGCTGTTTTTGATTCCAGATTCGGTTCTGTTACAAGGCTGCCATCTGAAATAATAAGAACCGGTATGCGTCTTGTTGTGGATGCTTCCAGGCTTGGCACAGGCATTGCTGCACGCACGCTTGCATCATTCTCACTTCAGCTGGATAATACGGAAAAGGTTGCAAAGGCATTGAAGGAGCTCACTGCAGACCTCATAATCACAATGCGCACAATGGCAGTGATTATAGCACCCATAGTGCTTGGTATAACAACTGCTTTATATAAGGTCGTTGTTCTTACAATGGCAAATATATCCTCAAGCGCACTAGCTGGCGCAAGCACAGAAACTGGATTGCAAGCTTTGGGCAGTGCGTCAGTAGCAGGCGCTGGCAGGCTTGGAGGGCTTGCAAGATCGTTTAGTAAAATAAGTGCTGGCACGTTTCTAAAGCCAGAGTCATTGGCCTATATCGCTGAGCCTTTGCACTTTATCATCATAACAGGCATCTATGTTGTTGAAATTGTGCTTATAATCCTCTACTTTGCAACAATGCTTGAGGAGAAAAACAGGCTACTTCTAAAGCTGCGCATAGCAAAGTACCTCCCGCTTGCGCTGGTGATATACAGTATTACTGTGATGATAACGAATACTCTGCTTGGGCTTTTAACAACAGGTGGTTGAATGCAAAGAGCGTATTTCTGGCCCTTCAGGCTCCTGATTGCAGCAATATTCGCACTCGCGATGCTCACCATAATATTATCAGCGATAAATTATTTCCACGATATTCAGATTCGGGCAAGCAGTGAACGCTTTATAAACGGTTTTGAGAAAGCAATGAAGGCAATTACTAAAGATAAAAAGTATGGTATTGTGGAAGAAAAAAACCTTCTGCTCCCACCGGGCTTATACACAGCGGCGCAGTTTGCAGAACGCTATCATATGCCGGTTGAGTGCATTGAACTGCAATCGGTAAGTGGCATAATATTTGAGCTCTCGGAGGATGGCAAGCGTTTAAGACTAAACAGGGAAGTAAACACAGATGTATACTATCAATGCATACTTGAAAATTCGGAGGAATGCGAAATTCGCTGCTACATATCCTTCAACCAGAAACCGAGAGTAGACTAACGCTACCCTTTTATGCTTTCTTTAGAAAAGAAAGAAAGGTGTAAGTTTCCCCAAAGAAAGAAAAAATATTTCAGGGATAAAAGAATAAAGGGAAAAGGTATCGGGAAAACCGTAGGTTTTCCTGATTGCTGGAGGTTCCTATTGCGAAAGGTTTAAATATCAGAAAAACTATGTTTTGATGTGATACTGTGAGGTGGAGGCTATGGATTCCAAAGGTCAGGCGTTTTCAACATTTCAGCTTTTAATTGCCGCTATAGTGGCTGTTACGATACTTGTGATACTTCTTCATATACTGAATATGATTCCGCCTATTGGACCTTCTGGCAACCCTGAAGAAGCGATAGCCAATGTCATAAAAGATGCGGTAAATACCCCGGCAACGATGAAGGGAACTGGTACGACCGTTACATTTAAATCAGATGCACCAATGGTTACAAATGAGGCCATTGCAGAGATAGCTGATGTCGGCTTGGAGCCTGAGCAGATATGCATAAGCCCGGGAGAGTTTATGGAAGACACTGAAATACTTGCTCCTGGCGAAAAGGGCAGCGACACCAGTAAAAACTGGGAAGCGTTTGAGGATGGTTCGATGGTAAGGTACCGCGGAAGCACAAAGAACGTGAGCATCGTTGTTGTGTGCCACTCAACAGCAACAAAGCTTCTCAATCTTATTGAGAAGTATCTCGAGCCGGACGTGAAAGTTGGCTGGATGGATGGCAGTCAGGGAGAACCAGCCAGCTCATTTAGGTGCGGGTGCCTGGAAGACGAACTCTATAAAAACCAGAAGTGCTGCTTGGTTGCATTGCGCTTTGTGAAATAGATTCTTATGAGCAAGCATACAGAATGGCTTAAAACGCTAAAGAAAAGGCTGGCTAAGCTCCTGAGCAAAGAGAATAAAGAGCTTAAGCATCAATTGCTCATCGCAGCAAGGTTCCTTGGTGTTTTTATTGCATCTTTTATACTCGTAAACATCGCAATTTCTTTTGTTCCGATTGAAATCTTTGAATACGCTGTTGCGCTGCTCTCTGCAAAGATGCTCGAGCTTCTTGGCTATAGCACAAGCATTGTGCTTGGCGAACCAGTAAAAATTTTGTTAAATAACATGCATGAGATCGAGATAAGCTATCTCTGCACGGGTTTGCTAGAAAGTACCGTTATTGTAAGCGCGCTCATAGCTTCGCTTGGAATATCGATAAAAAAAAGAGTTATAGGCATAATTGCGGGCCTGGCTTTTGTAAATGTTCTCAATATATTCAGGATTGTGATAACCGCTAATGCAATAGCGGGCATGCAGGATGTTGCAATTGTAGATTTTATACATAATCTGCTTTTCAAGGTTGTTCTATTTGTGGGGGTTGCATGCTATTACGCTTTGTGGTTCCTTCTTGCAAGCAGAAATAACCAACAATAATTATATAAATAAGGTTTCTTCTTTTTAAATAGAAGAGAAAATAAGGCGTGAAAGGATGATAACACAGAAGCTTGCGTCCATATATGCAAACATTGAAAATAAATGGTTTGCATTCTTGGAGTTTCTTCAGGAAAAAGGCATACCTGCATACAAATATGCGGAACTTCTTGAAACGCGAGGCATACCGTCGTTTCCATTCACAATAGCGCTTGTTGTATTAATTGCTGCATTAATGCTGAGCTTTACGACACCAAATACTATGCAGGCAACAGTAACGCTTAACCTTAGAGATGATTACGGTGCGCCTCTCAGCGGTGTGCGCGTGGAGTTCCTGAATGAAGCCAAGCAAACGGTAAAAATAGTCGGCTCCGCATACAATGGGAAAAAGGTGCGCTTTGATGATGCAATCTATGGTGCAAAACTTATTGTAAGAGCCTCCAAGGAAGATTATGGCACAGCTACCAGAGAGCTTGAGCTCACCTCTTCAGAAGTTTCCGTGCTACTGGTTCTTGAGAGGCTTGCGGAAAAGACTGTTGCAAGGGTTTTGCTTGTGGATAGCGAAACATCAACAACAGTATTCAACGCTGACTGTAATGTTTCGTTTGGAGGCACAACAATAAATGGCACTCTTGGAAGCGAAGGCACAATTGAGTTTTATGGTGTGCCAGCCGAAACTGATGTTGTGCTACGGTGCTCTGCAGATGGTTATGAACAAGTGGATGAGGTAGTGCAGTTTAAAAAGGATGAAACGTTAACAATTGAACTTGTGCCGAGCGCGCCGATACACCTTGCAGGGCAGACGAATCTGCTTATAAGCGTCAGGGACTTGGAAACGCAGGAGCTACTGCCCGGGGTTAGAATAAAGATAATAAACGCTGAAACCGATACTATAATCTCTGACGTTAATTCACCAACAGGCGAACACATAGAAAAGATAAACTATGGAACTAAAGTGAAGGTTGTTGTAGAAAAAGATGGCTATCTCTCGCATACAGAAGAGCTTACACTTAGAGAAGAAGATTTAGCATTAGATATCTTTCTGGAAAAAGGTGGCACAGGGCTTATTGTAAAGGTTCTTTCAAAAGAGCTTGCTTTGCAGGTGAGTGCAGACGTTACGCTTCTTGATGAAAACTTCGCCAAAATAGATTCGAAGAAAACAGATTTCAGTGGCAGCGCTGTATTCGAAGGTTTGAGCCCTAGCAAAACGTATTATGTGACGGCATTCAAGCAGGGGTTCTTGCCTGCATTTCAGCAGGTGGACCCAACGAAAGGAACAATACAGGTACTTTTAGAAAAGGCCACAGCAGATAATTCAGCGCTTGTGGCAATAAGAGTTGTGGATTCTTATGGGAAGGAAGCTAGCAATGCAACCGTGAGGTTTTACAGGCTTGTTGATAGCACCAAAGTGCCTTTAGGCATACCTCCAAGAAAGACGGGTTTGACAGGCACCGCTATAGAAACATTGCCCGCAGGCGAAATAATAGTTGAAATTGAAACAGCAAATGAACATGCTGAAGCCATGCTGGATGTTAGGGCAGGAGAAGACCAGGAAATAGAGATTCAGCTTGAAAGGAAAGCAAGCATTGTTGAATTGCACCTTGTTGATCAGGAAGGAAATGCTGTGCAGGGTTATGTGATAATAAAAACCAAAAGCGGCAAACTATTGTTCGAAGGCGAAACCGCTGGCATCGTTACCTTTGATTCTGAAGGGCAGGAAAGCTTTTTCCTGAACATTGAAACAGACGATGGCAAAACCTTTGAGCAGGAAGTGCGCATAAATGGTAATAACACCGCTGATGTAAGAATTGTAACGGAAGAAGAAGCGCTGCATCCAACAATAGAGTTTGTTGGGGTATTCGATGCGAAAGGCCAGGCTGTTGAAGGCGTTACCGCTAACGAATTCGCATGGCTCAGGTTTAATGTAAGCTTTCCTCAGGGTTCAAAAGCTGGCGTGCATATAAGAGTTGGTCCGGACAGCATAGCATTTGCAGATTCACAGGAGATAGGCATTTACGGTTTCGATGCCACCGCAAGCGGATTTGTTTATGGTAAAAGCTATCAGCCACCTTTTGCACAAGCAGCAGACCTCGCAAATAAAGGACAGGCAGGCGAGCGCAACAAGTGGTTAGAACTTTACTTCGATGATGCGCCATCGCAAGCGGTTATAAGCGTTAAGGTGAAGACCGAAAACCTGCATGAACAGAGCGAATTTGAGGTTCATTACAGAGCATGGGCAGAGCTTGCTGAGCAGGTATTTCGCGATCCGGAAGATGAAATTCTTGGCATGGAACGCTCCTCCGCTGATAAGCAAGCGCTTTATGCGGAAACAAAGGTTGTGAGCGTTAAGATATTCACAGGCAAACCAATATGCAGTGAAAAATTGTGCATGGAATTTTCTTTTGTTGATGAGTCTGGCATGAAATATAAAGTGGATGAATTTTCTGCAATTGCAGAGAACATCTATGCGCTTGACATAGAGATGCTTGCGAGCGAGGATGTAAGTGCAGAACTCACTGTAAAAACAACTAAGCAAACAATTGCTTTCTCTGAAATAAGCGAGGATGTAAGCGTGTTTGCTCCTTACGAAGAATTCGTAAACTCAGAACTTGTAACAGGTATTGAACAGAGTAAAGATTCAACAAAGGTTTTGAGAGTATACTTCAAAGCACTTACCAGAGGAACGGCAACTATCGAGGTTATGCTTAAAGGCGAAGCGCTTGAGATTTCAAAAAGCCTGCATTTTAGGGTAACCGGTAAGAAAGAGATTAAGGTTGAGCTGGCAAAAAAAGGATTTATAAATGCGGGTGAAAAGCTAAAGGTTGTCCTGAAGGATAAAGAAACAAAGAGTGCTATCACCGATGCCTTTATTGCAATCATTAAAGATAACGAAACCCTGCTCAGCGTGGAGGGCGACAGCACAGAAAACAATGGTGCGCATGGAATCTATTTGCTTGATACAGATACTCTTTTGCCCGGGAAGTATGAACTTCTTGTGCAAAGAGCCAATTATAAAGATGCTCGCTATCCGGTCGTTATCGATGCGAAAAATCTTCTTACAATGGAACCCGAGATTGAAGTAGGTTTTGAAAAGGGGGAAAGAGAAAAAACCATAATAAAGACGATCACAAACAATTCTGCAGACGCGATAACTGACCTTACATATGAAATTAAACCATCGAGTGGTTCCCTTGAGGATTTCAGCATAGAAGTCGTGCTTCCAGAGCAGGTAAGACCAAATTCTGCAGCAAATGTTACGATAAGAATAGTGTATAAAGGTGATGAGGAGAAACGTGCGTATGCAGAAGCGGAGGTTATAATAAAGGGTGTTCTCGATGTTGTTGCAAGTGCAAAATCGAGGCTGAAAATATCGTACAACAAAGAGATTCCAAGTGATTGTATTGAGCTTGATAAGAGCACTCTTGATGTGCATCTCATAGGCATGATAAACTCAAGTGAAACTGTTGAACTGAAGGTAAAATATAATGAAAGCGAAGAATGCACAAAGACGATTTCGTTTGCTTTAGATTACACAACCGATGACCCAAACATAGAAATAGCTGGAAGCGGCTTTTCCATTGCTCCAGGCGAAGAGGTAGTGGTTGAGGCAAAGGTGCTCAATAGGATAGAAAGGCTCGGTGTGTTTGAGCAGAAAGTAGAGGCAACACTGCTTTTAAAAGCGCCAGAAATAACGAAGAGCGTAACACTGAATATATACTTCACTGACCCGGCGTTTGCGTTGCAAACGAACGATAACATTGTGCTTTATATGAGCACTGACCCTGAAACAGGAATAATTCAGGGAAGCGCTCCACTTTTCGCAAAGAACTTTGGGAAAAAGCGCATTGAGAGCTTGCGGTGGAGCGTCAGTTCACCTCCGCAGATAGAAGTATACATATTGCCGACGGATAACATAAGCTATGAGGATGCAGCAGCACAGTATGGGATCCAACCAGGTGCATTGCCAATAGAGATGCAAGCACCAGTAAGGCCTTATCACTACGGCAGGCCTGCAATGGAAAGCGCGCGCTTTGTTGAATCTCTTGAGCCTGGCGAGGAGATGGAGCCAAAAACAATATATGCAGTCAGCACAGTGCTTTCTCTTGAGCGCGGGCCCCACAAAGCAGAGATAACGCTTACTGGCACTGTTGATGGTATGCAATTCGAAAAGGTTGTTACTGTATGGATTATTGTATCAACAGCTCAGTGCATACAGATTGCACCGGTTGATGAACTCTATTTCCAAAGCGGAGAATCTTCGCAAGGGGTTATAACCAGAAACATCACCATAAAGAATGAATGTGGAGAAATGCTGAGAGAGCTGAGCGTGCAGCCAGAAAACCTTGGCAACAATACGCTCAGCCTTTATGTGCTTGGAGATAAGCAAGTATTGATGCCTGATGAAACCGTACAGGCACAGATAATCCTAACGAAGGGAGGCGACTATTTCAATGCAGAAAACCCAGATACTATAATTGTTAGGGGCTTTCTTGTAAACAGCCAGAAATTTACAGAATCGAATCCGTTGCCAATAGTTGTTGAAGTGGGCGTAAAACCAACAGCCGAAGCAGGACCTGCATACCAGGAAATTGAGATGCAAATATGCGGCGAGCCCCAGGACGTTACCAAAGAGGTCAGATTTCCGTTGCTTAGCGCAGATACTGATTGTGATACTGCATACTGTGATGCTTTGCAACTTTCAAAATATATTGTTGAAAGGATAGAGGGTACGCTCGAAAGCGTTGATAGAGTAATGCAAGCAAACGGCGATGATATTAGCAACTATCCGCTATGCTCTGAGTCTGCCTCCTTCTGCAGCTTTGCTTCTATGGGGTTAATGCCGGAAGTATTTACCGTTTATATGAAAAACGATAGCCTTGAAAAAGAGCTTCTTGAAAGGGAAATAAAGGGATCCCATGAGCTTTCGACATTTGTGGTTGAGTATGCTCCCGGAGATATACAAGGTATATTATCGCATGCCACAGGGTTTACCGCAAGCAAGCTTTTCATCAATAAGCCACTTTCTGGCTGCGGGCGCTATAAGCTTTCAATTCAGGGCGCGCTGCAAAATATTCAGGGAAAACTCTCCAGAGAGCGCTTTTTCATATTTGTAAAGGTGGTTGAAGATAGGCAGGTAACGCCGGAATGCACGCCACGCATACAAAACGTAATGAACTTCCTGCCCATAGACAGCGGAATAACACCGCAGAATTCGTACAATACATGGTTTGGCACAGTCGAAGCAGAAAATAGCCTGCTTAATGTTGGCAAAGCGTTTGCAGAGAGCTTATTCAACGATGACAGCAGGGTTAATGTGCCACTCACAACAAACAAGCTTAAAGTTGTTCTCGCTGAGATTCCAGAGGGAGGCATACTGAAACTTTCAATGTCACGAGTTTCGTTTGCCGATGCAAGGCCCGTAACAGTACTTGCCCAGGTGAATAAGGTTTATGGAACAGCTGACGAAACCCTGCAGGAAGAGATAATCACAAAAGCGCGCGAAGGGCTAGCAGCGCTTAGAGAAGGTGGCTTTTCATTGGAGGGATGTATAAGTGAGAATGAAGACTACATTGTGGTGGAACAGTTTGAGCATGTTGGCGAGCTGAGGATAGAAGGCGAAACTACTGCAAAGCTCTATTATGATATACCAAGCTGTGTTGATCTGAATGTTGTAAGTGATATGGCTGAAACCATTGCTCTGAAAACAAATTGGGACTCGCTAACCGATAACGAAAAGGCAGGTATAAAAGAGGTGTGGCTTGAAGTTGGCGGCGAAAGGATTGAAGAATATGGCAGCGGTACAGCAGAAACGCCTTTACAGCTTGAAGCTGTGGGTGATGGAGGCGTTTATAAAAAAGCATTCAAACTCTGCGTTGCTGCAGATGATGGCTATATTGAATACGCTGCAGGGAAGAAGATTAAGGTAAAGGCAAAGAGCCTTACATTTGCGGCAAAGGAGATGCGAAACTGGCACACAGTCACATTAGAGCTATGCGGCGTGCATCCATACAAACTTGTTGAAAGAATGGCAGCTGTAAAGCTCGAACCAGGTGAGGAAAAGGTCTTCTATGCAACACTTGGCTGGAAAGGCAGCCCGGAAGAGGTTGATTTAAGGAGCATTGCAGGCGGCCTTGTTGCAAGAGATCGTGAGGCCAAATGGAAGGAGCTCATCGAAGAAACAGGCAAAGGCGGCAGAATAGATGAAACACCTGTGGGGAAGAAAATACTGGGGCTTAAACAGCGCGGCTACGGTGCATACTTTGGTTCTTGCATTGCTGCATCAGCCGCTTGCCATTTAATAACTAAGCCATGGCTTGCAATTACGGTGGTTGGAGCGCTTATTGAAGCGAGCTTTGATTGCCTGCCCGTTACCGCAGCTGGCCTGCTCTCAACCACAAGACCTGGAAGAGGCTTTTTGGGCTCCTTGCGCAGCGCATGGGACTGGGCAAAGAGCAAACTAAGAGTTTTATGGGGTGGCCCGAAGAGGTTAGCTGAAGGGTTGCTGCCTGCAGAGGAAGGTTCTCAGGGCGAAGCGATCAGAGAATACTCTGAAGAGGCACTGCCTGCATTCATTCTGGGAAAAGAAGCTGACTGGCTCATTAACGATTTACGGTACTATGTATATTCAAAAGGTTGGTCAAATCTGCCAATAAGGCAGTTTAGAGGGCAAATAAGCACAGTTGCTTCTAAGATGAGCGATCACCTTATCAAACAATTTGAAAGCAGATACCTACAAGGTGCGAGCAGTGATGTCAAAAAACTGCTCACAGATGCCCTAAGAAAACCTTTGCAGAGAAACATTGCAGATGCGTTGCGAAAAAACAGCCAGAAAAAATTTATCGAAGTTGTTAGCGACAAGTCGCTTATGAGCTCTGTATGGAAAAAAGCTGCAGCAAATGTGGATATCACCGACATAGCGCTGCGCCGTCTGGGAGGCGAACCCATAGGTTCCGGACTTGAACGACAGCTGAGCAAGCTCATAGATGACCTGTTTTCAAAAGTAGAAGTAGGCGACATAGTAAGCTCTACGTATCCCAGCGGCATAAATATACCCCCTAGTAAAATAGACGCTGTTGCGGAAACCATTGGTGAGCGTGTAGCAACCACACTTAAAGAAGCCGGCCGAAAAACATTCGGAACAACCCTTGATTCCCAGACAGAGCAGGCAATTAGAAATGCTGCAAGAGATTATATAAAAAATCAGCTTAGCCAGTACCAAAGAACAGAAACCAGATATTTCACGGTTAAAGGGAATGTTATTACAAAACGAAGCAGGGTTGTTGATGCATCCAAAGAGGAGGTTGAAGCCATCGTAAGGCGCACCTTGGATAAGATAAAAACAGATTTTGATGCAGACCTAATAGATGCCTATGGCAAAAAGATTTGGGGCAGCATTGCGGACGACCTAGTGGATGAGCCTGTGAAACAACCTGGCAAGCTAAGACGTCTTA
>JAGHBI010000020.1 GCA_021161055.1 Candidatus Iainarchaeum sp.
AATTTATAGCTCAGGTTTATAAATCTTCCCATTTTCGAATCCAAGCGATTTGCCCTTATCGACGAATTTTTTAAATGATTCTACTTTCTATTTATTAATTAATAGGCGGGAGTGGATTGCTATGGCGCTTCGCAGGCTTGATAAATATATCTGGGAGATTCCGAAGGAAGGTGACATGCTTGTAAGTGCCCGCATATATTCCTCCGAGGAATTTATAAAAGAACTTGTAAGAGAAGAGAGCACTGATTGGAGCACGCTGAGACAGCTCAGAAACGTTGCATGCCTGCCAGGCATACAGAAGCATGCTTTGGCTTTGGCTGATTGCCATCCCGGCTATGGTGCACCAATTGGCGGCGTTGCTGCAATGGAACTGAACGAAGGAGTAATTACCTTCGGATTGATCGGTTTTGATATAAACTGCCTTGAAGGAGGCGCAAAAGTTCTGGATGAATTTGGAGCATACAGAGAAATAAAACACGAAAAGTTCTGGCTAAAACGCAAAGTGCTCTGCCTGTGGGAAAGGGATATCGAAGCAGCAAGTGTTGCTAGGTTTCTGAGAAGAACAGAGAAAAAAGCATGTAAAATAATTACCGAAACAGGCAGAGAGATCATTGCAAGCCTCGACCATCCATTTTTAACCAAAAGAGGGATGGTAGAGGCCAAAAATTTAAAGAATGGCAATTCGCTCGCGGTATTTCCATTTGAAGGCGTTCCCTATGAAAAACCCGGAAACAAAACGATAGTGGATGAAAACAAAATAAAAGAGGTTCTTAAAAAACATGGTTATAAAGACAAGGCCAAAATGAAGCAGGTAGTAGAAGAGCTCAAAAAAAGGGGGCTTCTGCCGCTTAAACTCAACAATGAAAAGGTGCCCTTTCTAATAAAGCTTATTGGGTATTCCTTTGGAGATGGACACGTATCGCTAACAAAGGAGTACGCGAATGTTTCTTTCTATGGAAAAGCAAACGACTTGCAGAACATACTCGATGATCTCAAAAAAGTAGGTTATTCCACGACAATTTATTCAAGGGAGAGAAAGCACGGGATAGATACCTCTTACAGAGAGGTAAGTTTTACCCGCACTGAACATAGCATCAACTGCGGAGCCCATTCCCTGGCGGCCTTGTTTATTGCTATGGGAGCGCCAGAAAGGAACAAGGCAAAAAGTGATTTTGAAATACCGCAATGGCTTATGGAGGCGCCGTTGTGGTATAAAAGACTGTTTTTAGCCGCGTTTTTTGGAGCGGAGCTAAGCTCACCAAAGACCGTTACAAAGCACGGTTACAATTTCTATGGACCCGTGCTTTCCATAAATAAAAAAGAAAATGCTGTAAAAAGTGGCAAAAAATTTTTGATGCAAATTAAAAAATTGCTGAGTGAATTTGGCGTAAAAAGCACACTGATAAAAGAGAGAACCGAATACAAAAACAAAGCTGGAGAGGTTTCAATAAGGCTGCGCCTTCAGATATCAAGCAAAAATGAAAATCTTATTCGCTTGTACAAAAAAGTGGGTTTCGAATATAATACGGAAAAAAGGTTCTTGGGAAATGTCGCAATTCAGTATTTAACCTTAAAAGAGAAGGTATTGGAGTTAAGGAGAAAAATAGAAAAGGAAGCTAGGGTGCTTAAGAGCAAAGGCATCTCAAGCAGGGAGATAAAGAAAGTGCTCTGCCAAAAATATATAAACAGCCGATTCATAGAAAGGTGCATTTGGGGAGGGAGAAAAACTGCACCGAGAATTTCATTTGTGTTTCCAAAATTCAGAGAATTTATAAAGACCCATACAACAGGTTTGGGCAAAAGCGGTGTTGTTTGGGAGAAGATAATGCGAATTGAAACAATTCCATTTAGTGGAAAAGTATATGATTTTACTCTTGGACACAAAGCACATAATTTTATAGCGAATGGTTTTGTTGTTTCAAACTGTGGTGTGCGTACACTGAGAACGCCCCTGAAAAAACAAGATATTGAAGCGAAGAAAGAGGAGCTTGCAAATGCATTGTTTAGAGAGATTCCCGCTGGCCTTGGTAGCGAGGGTGAACTAAGGCTTAGTCCTGATGAAATAGACGAGGTGCTTGTTGGAGGGGCAGAATATGTGATAGCTCGCGGTTATGGATTTAAAGAAGATTTGAAATATATAGAGCTCAATGGAAAGGCACCAAATGCAAACCCGCATAATGTTTCGCAGAAGGCAAAACAGAGGCAATACAGGCAGGTAGGCACTCTAGGCTCTGGAAATCATTATCTAGAGGTGCAATACGTTGAGGAAATATTCGATGAAAATGCTGCAAAAGCATTTGGTCTTTTTAAGGACCAGATTCTTGTGAGCATCCATTGCGGCAGCAGAGCATTGGGTCATCAGATTGGTATGGACTATATACAGGAGCTTAGAAGGGCAACGCAAAAGTATGGAATAAAGATTCGGGATAAAGAGCTTGTATGCGCACCGATTCAGAGTGAAGAGGGGCAGCGGTATTTAAGTGCAGTAAACGCTGGCATAAACTGTGCATTTGCAAACAGGCAGGTTCTGGCACACCTAACTCGCGAAGTATTTGCCAAAGTCATTGGTCTGGATGAAAGAGAAGTAAAAATGCTCTATGACGTTGGACATAATACTGCAAAGGTAGAAAAGCATGAAATAAATGGCGAGCGAAAAGAGGTTCTGGTGCATAGAAAGGGCTCTACGCGTGGCTTTGGTCCTGGCAGGGAGGAAATTCCAGCGGAGTATCGCAACGCTGGGCAGCCAATTCTTGTTGGCGGTACAATGGGGACAGCAAGCTACATACTTATCGGTACTGAAAAAGGCATGCAAGAATGCTTTGGCTCTGGTGTGCACGGAGCTGGCAGAAAGATGAGCAGGCATGCTGCCATAAGGCAGTTTAGAGGCGAGCGCATTGCCGCTGAGTTGAGGCAAAAAGGAATAATAATTAAGGCACACTCCTGGCGCGGTGCAGCGGAAGAAGCGCCACAGGCATATAAAGACATTGACGATGTTGTAAACATAATGCACGAAACCGGAATAAACAAAAAGGTTGCAAGGCTCAGGCCAATTATAACGATAAAGGGCTAACGAGCTTAAATTAACTCATTAACTCAAAAAAGCAAACATTTATATATCATGAAGGCTATTATTTTTATTATGAGTGCGCTGTTGAGGAAAATTATTGTGCTAGCTTTTAGCATAGTGTTTGTTCTGCCTGCTGTGCTTAGCGCGGAATGCTCTGATTTAAGGCTTGACGTTTACGATGTTGCAGTAAGGGAAGATACAAAAGCGAGCTTTACATTTTACCTTCAGAATAACAGTGAGGAGCATTTCTATATAGACAGAGTAAGCGCATTCGATTTTGAAGAGGGGATTGCAACCGATGCAATAAGGTGGGACCGCACAGCTGAAAGCTTCGGGAATGCGGCAATAGTTGTTGGAATCGAGGCTTATGAGAAAGCAGATGAAGAAAAAATCGCACACTTACAGGTTCGTGGTCATTTCCTAAGCGGAAAGGTCTGCCACTACTATCAGCTAAAATCTGATTTTAAGGTTGAGGTGGTTCCTAAGATAGAAGAATTTGAAGCGGAAAGCGATGGAAAATACTGCGAACTCTTCGAACTTGAAATGCCAGAAAGCATAGCTATTGAAAACCTAGGAACGGTCGATTTTACTGTAAAAAATTACACAAACCAGGATGTACTGATTAGCGTTTCTGCGGATGGCGCCACTTTAGAAACAACATCTTATTTTATTCCAGCAAAGACGATAGCTGAAAAGAAGCTTGTTTTTGCAAGCTGTGAGAGGGAAGCATTGATTAGTTTCACAGTAGATATGGGGGCTTGCGGAACAATGCAGAAATACTTGCATGTTGTGAATCTTGCCTTCCAAGAGGAACCGGTAAGTGCGGAAGATGTTGAAATTAGCTATACAATAAATGAAGAGGATGGCACCTATGTGCTTGAGGTTACATTGAGGAATAAGAGCAATTACCCTCTGCAAGGAATCCTATTTGCAGATGTGCCAGAGGATTGGAATAGCGAATCTTATGAGGTATTTCTTGCGCCATTCAGCGAAGAGAAGCTTAAGCTCAGAATAACGCCAAGCGAAGAAGCGAAAGGTACAGCAAGCTTTTATCTTGTGTTTGAATATGATGGTGTTAGCAAAACAGAGGAGGTTGTGCTTGAGCTTAGTGAAAAAGCACAGCCATTTGCTGGCTTGTTTACGCTTGCGCTTGCTGGCATATTTGCTGGCGTTGTAGTGCTTTTCATTGTGTTAATTATAGGAGCCTTTGCGTCGCGCAGGGTGCAGAAAGAACCATGGATGGAGGTGAATAGATGAGAAAACTTTTAATAGCGCTAATGCTGGCAGTATTGGCATTGCAGGCACACGCATATATTTATGAAGGAAGTTACTGGAGCACTTCTTCAACAGTGAAAAGTCCAACGCTTGTGCTTTCTAGGCCAGGCACAACTGCAAAGGCTCTTATAGTAACCGATTGGCGCCGAATCGATGTGAACGGGTTGGAAAGGCATATAAATGAGGTTCTTGCAGATAACAGATCCGGGTGTCAGGCGCTGGCAAGCTATTTTGGGCGCACAAGCCATTGCAGAACATATATCGATTTCCCATTATCGAGGTATGGAGCTTACGGCACCTTACGCGTGTACAGTGGCATTGAAAGGGTTTCTGTGGGCATAACGAGGGATTGCCCAGGAAGGTATTGGCTCACATTCGCAGCGGTTGGCTATGCAAAACCACAAACAGCATCCATCGGAAAAACCTGGCAAAATAGGAGAAGTGATTATAAGCAACTCGGCGTTGCAAGCAGAACTTTCCGAAAAACCAGTCTAGCAAATAACAGCGAGGGATCTTGCTTCATAGGCTTCAGACAGAGGTTATGGAGCAGAACGCATAGAGTCTATGGCCTTCTTAGAACACGGAGCTTTAGGACGAGCGATTACTATTATAGAAGATATTACAGGCGCTTTATAAGATAGTAGAAAAGCCCAAAATTAAGCCAAAAGGCTTTTAAAACATTCCTGCGAATATTTTATTATTTGTGCAAGCACACTGTGCTCCGGCACAGCGTTATAGAAGTGGCAAGCAGCATACTAAGAGTGATGCTGGGGCATAAATGCTGTGGCTTGCTTTTTTTATTGTCTTAAACATATAGCATAGCATGTGGTGGCTATATGGCCAAAATACATAAGCCGAGGAGCGGTAGTTTAGCATTTTATCCGCGAAAACGCGCGAAAAGAGAGACGCCAGCATTCAAAACGTTTGCGGACAAAGCAGATGAGCAAGCAAAGCCACTTAACTTTTACGGCTATAAGGTTGGAATGACACATGTGATAGGTACTGATACGCATAAGAGGAGCCCAACATATGGCCAGAAGGTTGCGCAAGCTGTTACTGTTATTGAAACACCCCCGCTTTTCATATTCGGCTTGCGAGCGTATGAAAAAACACCCGATGGTTTAAGGGCCATTGCAGAGGTCTGGCATGATGAATTACCGAAAGAGCTCGCGAGGCGCATAAAGACTCTGAGAAAGCGCTTTGAAGGTTCCGCTAAGAAAAAAGAAACAAAAGAAAAATCTGCCGAGAAAAGTTCTGAAAAGAAAATTGAAGAGCTTGCGAAGCTTGTATCTGAGGGGAAGGTTTATGAGATAAGGTTGCTTGCATGCACTCAGCCTAAGCTGACAACAATAGGGAAGAAAAAGCCGGAGATTGTTGAAATATTCCTTAGCGGCAGTGCAGATAAACAGCTTGAATATGCACGCTCAAAGCTCGGGCATGAACTTAGCGTAAAAGAGGTATTTTCCGAGAAAGAGTGGCTTGATGTGAAAGGCGTAACTAAAGGAAAGGGTTTCCAGGGTGTTGTAAAGCGATTTGGCGTCAAGATGCACAGGCCGAAAGCAAAGGAAAGGCGTGTTGTTGGTTCTATTGGGCCATGGCATCCAGCAACTGTAATGTGGACTGTTCCAAGGCCTGGGCAAGCAGGCTACCATACCAGAACAGAATACAACAAAAAGCTCCTCAAAATTGGTGAAGCGGACCTTAATCCACCAGGGGGCTGGAAGAATTATGGCGTAATAAAGAATGAATATATTCTAGTTGAGGGCTCAATTCCAGGACCTGCGAAGCGTTGCGTTACATTCAGAAAGAGTATGAGACCAGCACCGATTGAGATGCATCAGATAGAAGAGGTGGAATTCATTGCAGCAAAGCAATAAAGTTCCTGTTTATTCCATTGATGGCAAAAAGGTAAAAGAGATTGAATTGCCAAAAGTGTTTTTCACTGAGCTCGAACCGGAGCTCATAAGGAGAGCAGTTATTGCAATCCAGTCCGCTAAAAAGCAGCCAAAGGGAGTTAAACCCGGAGCAGGAATGAAGGTTGCTGAATATCGCGGCAAAAGAAGCCTGCCATTCCACGGCAGAACGATAAACGTTGAACATGCAAGGCTGCCGAGACTCAAGAACAGAAGAACCTTAATAGCTGGCAGGGTTGGAAATGTTCCGCAAGCTGTTGGTGGTAGAAGGGCACATCCACCAAAGGTTGAAAAGAAGATTGAGGAGAAGATAAACAAGAAGGAGAAAAAGAAGGCGCTTTTGAGCGCGATTGCCTATGCAAAAGAAAAAGATGCTATTGCAAAAAGACATAAGCTGCCTGAAAAGCTTGCTGTGCCTGTAGTCGTTGAGGACAAGCTGGAAGAGCTCAAAAAAACTAAAGCGCTGTTGGAATTTTTATCGAAGATAGGTCTTGATGAAGATATTGAGTACGCTAAAGAGAAGACAAAGCGAAGAGCAGGAAAGGGCAAAACAAGGGGACGCAAGGTTAAAAAGAAGAAAAGCCTATTAATTATTACATCCAAGGAAGCCCCTGTTTACAAAGCAGCACGCAACCTTGTTGGCGTTGACATAGCAAGCGTGCGAAACCTCAATGCTGAATTGTTTGCACCTGGCGGCATGCCAGGCAGACTCACACTATGGACCGAAAGCGCAATAAATAAGCTTGCAGAGTGGAAGCATGAGTGAAAAAAACGTTAGGGCCAAGGAGATTAAGGAAAAAGGTTCTGAAGAGCTGGAAAGGCTAGAGCACAGCATAGCCGAAAGCGTGCTGCTTTATCCGTTAGTTTCAGAGAAAGCGGTGGATAAGATTGAAAAGGAAAACAAGATCACATTTATCGTTAGAAAGGATGTGACAAAGCGGGATATAAAGAAGGTTTTTGAGGAGGAATTTAAAGTAAAGGTGGATAAGGTAAATGTGCTTAACGATATGAAAGGTCGCAAAAAAGCTATAATAACTGTAAACAAGCAGTATAAAGCAAGTGATATTGCAATGAAGCTTGGAATATTATAAGGTGATATTTATGGGCAAAAGGCTGCGCTCTCAAAGACTTGGTCGCGGAAGCCCTACATATAGGGCGAGGAAAAAAAGGCGTATGGATATAAGTTATTTCTCATACCAGAAGATGAAAAAAGGCGTTTTGCAGGGCCAGGTTGTTTCGCTTATGAAAGAAGCTGCAAGAAGTGTTGTTGTTGCAAAGGTGCTTTTGGAAGACGATAGCGAATGCTTTATGCTTGCACCAGAAGGAATATATGTGGGAAAAAAGGTTGAATTCGGCGAAAAAGCAAGTGTTGATATAGGCAACGTGTTGCCTCTGAAAAGCATCCCAGAGGGATGCCCAATATTCAATATTGAGCTGGAGCCGGGAGATGGTGGCAAACTTGTGCGCTCTTCTGGAAGCTATGCTTTACTTGTCAATAAGGGTTCTGAAGGGATAACCATAAAACTTCCTTCGGGAAAAACCAAGGTGCTCAATGGAATGTGCAGAGCAACTATAGGCTGTGCTAGCGGTGGCGAACGCACAGATAAACCATTCGTGAAGGCTGGCAAAGCATATCACCACAAGAAAGCGAAAGGCAAGAAAGCTGTTAGAGTCAGGGGG
>JAGHBI010000059.1 GCA_021161055.1 Candidatus Iainarchaeum sp.
AGGCGGCACTGTTCAACACCTTTACAATGATTAGGCAATCTAATCAATAAAAAGCTAGGCTTAAGCCTTTATCTTGCCGAAATTTGCGTAGCGCCTGAATTTTGTCTTTGTCCATGGCTCTGGCTGCTTAGCCCTAAGCTTGCGCTCCTCCTCAAGCAACTTTTGCCTTATCTGCTCATTAACCTCAAACTTAATCACTTCATCACCAAGCCTTATTTCCATGAAAAACCCTCCAAGAAACAAAAGGGCGTAAAAAAGCAGCTTATGCTACAATACAATAATATATTAAAATGTTTAAAAAGGTATTGGCAATTCATGATTATGCGGTGTTACTTTTAAATCTTTTCTGTTAAATGCTATTATGCTCCTTATTGGTGATTCTATGCAGGAGTATGATGTTATTGTTGTTGGAGCCAGTGTTGCTGGCCTGCGTGCTGCAGAACAGCTCGCAAAGAAAGGACTCAGCGTTCTTTGCTTGGATAAAAAGCAAGAGATTGGTGTGCCCAAGCAGTGCGGTGAGGGCCTAAGCTTGAACCACTTGCGCAAGCTCAGAATAAAGCCGCAAAGCTGCTGGGCAGTACAGAAGATAAAAGGTGCTGCTTTATATGCACCGAATGGAAAGAAAGTGGAGATAAATTTCGGCAAAACAATGGGTTTTGTGATTGAAAGAAAGCTCTTTGAGAAATATTTGGCTAAGAGAGCGAGCAGAGCGGGAGCAACGATAAAGGTCAGGAGCAATGTCACTAATGTTAAACGCGTTAAAGGCGGTGTTGAGGTTAGAGTCTCTGATCTATTTTCAGAAACATATAAAGCAAAGATGGTATTTGCTTGCGATGGCCCGCAAAGCAATATAGCAAATATGCTCGGTTTGCCAATAAAGATAAAGCCTGAGGACCTCGATTCCGGTTTGCAGTATGAGATGACCAATATAGAATTTGAACAGCCCGAATTAATTCACCTGTGGTTTGGGAATAATGTTGCTCCTCGCGGTTATGTTTGGCTTTTCCCCAAAGGAAAGGATCATGCCAATGTTGGCATTGGAATAGGCGCCCATATAAAAGGCTCTGCAAGAGCTTATTTGGATAAGTGGATTGAGAAGAGGCCTGGTATAAAAAAAGGCTCAGTAGTGGAGGTAAACTCTGGAGTAATTCCTGTTGGTGGTTTGCTCGAAAAGATGACAGCAGACAACTTGATTGTTGTTGGTGATGCCGCTCACCAAGTGAATCCAATCCACGGCGGCGGAATGGGCCTAGCGATGGAAGCCGCAGATATCGGCGCTAACGTAGCTGCAAAAGCGTTCGAAAGGAATGATTTCTCGCAAGGAGTGCTTGATGAGTATAATAAAATCTGGTGGGAAAAGTACGGCAGCAAGCTTATGCGAATCCTACAGATAAGGTATATGCTGGAGTCTCTAAACGATAAGGATTTCAATGCAATAGCGGAGTCATTCACAGGTGAAGAGATAATGCTGCTGCAGAGCGGCGAGCTCGCAAAGAGCAAAAAGCTCATAATGAAGAAGCTTATAAGGAGGCCAAGGCTGATTAAAGTAATGCTCAGATACCTGAATTCCAAAAAATAGCATTACTCTCCGGCAATAGTTGCAATTCAACACATTTAAAAAAAGCCCCAGGCATTCTTATATTATGGCTCCGAAGCTTGAGATTCCAGGCATAACGTTCGCATACTTATTGCAGGAGCTAAAGGAGCTCGAGAACAGCTTAGTTACAAAGGTGCAGGAGCTTAAGAATAATTGGATTAGGTTGAGGCTTCTCACAAAATCAGGTCAGAAAGACCTTGTTTTTACCGAAAATGCTTTTTTTGTTTCGCAATATGCACTGCATGCAAAGCAGCAGAGCTCTGGCTTCGGAGGCTTCCTAAACAAGCACCTGAAGATGAAAAGGTTGCAGGCAATAAAACAGCTCAATTTTGAGCGCATCTTCTTCTTTGATTTCGGTTCTGTTATCTTGGTTGCGGAACTTTTTGCAAAAGGCAACCTCATCCTGCTTGATTCAGAGCGGAAGATAATGATGCCTCGCAGAGCAGAGCGCTGGAGCGCAAGGGAGCTTAAAAGGGGCGTTGGATATAAGCAACCACCAGCGATGCCAAATATAGCAGAGCTTTCATTTGAGGAATTCCAAAAGCTCATGGATGTTGATAAGAAGGTGGTGCCAGCACTAGTAAGGAATGTAGGTATTGCTCCAGTGCTTGCAGAAGAAGCATGTTTCGTAGCAGAGGTTGAAAAAGAAGCCAAAGCAGGCAGTATCGCGAAGCGAAAGCTAGAGAAGCTTTACAATATTTTGAAAGGGTTCTATATCAATTTAGACCTTTCCAGGGAGCAAGCTGTGCTAATAGAGCACAAAGGAAGCCTATGCCTGCTTCCATTCCGTCTAAAGGCATTCGAGAATTCAGTAGTGCAGGAATTCAAAAGCATAAACGAGGCATTAAACGAACTTCTTGTTTCGCAAGCGGTTTCTTCAGAACGCGATACTATAGAGACCAAGGTTTCTGAGCTCATGCATGCGTTGCAGAAGCAAAAGGAATCGCTCAAAAGGCATAAAACGCTTGCTGAGGAATTCAAAAGGAAGGCTGAAAGGATTTGCGAGCACTTTGCAGATGTAAGCAGTGCATTTGAGTTTGCAAAGCGCGAATTTGAGCAGAAGAAGGGAAAAGGTGTTGTTATGTATAATAAGTCTTTTGGCAGCATTATGCTTAAGTCTATAGATTTCAAAAAAGGCAAGATAAAAATAGAGCTTAAAGAAGAACCAAAATAGAATCTAAGATACCATCACTTCGCGTTCATCCACTATAAAGACATCGCTTACAGCGGTAACAGCAGAATATGGAATCTCAATAACAGAAGATTGGCTCTTCAGGCGTTTTGCTACCTTGCTATTTCTATCGACCTCCACCACAAGCTTCTCTATCTCGCCTGTACGTTCATTTACAAGCAGGTCTGAAAGCTTGCCGAGTTCTTCACCCCTATTTGTTATGACCCGCTTTGTTGCAAGCTGCCTGGCAATAGTGTACTTATACATACTTTCACCTTATAAAGTAAAAATACCACCTGTTTATAAACCTTACTTTACCTCCCTTCTACATAATATTTTCCGCTCAGAATGCTGTAATTCCCAATATTTTGAAACACTGTCAAGGACTGCTTGGATTCCCTAAAGTTTGTATAGTTTTATTAGGTTTTTCTCATATTTAAATATATCGTTTTACAGGAGGTGTCTGGATGAGTAAGGAAGAAAGCAAGAGAAGCTTCTGGAGTGCTGCGCGTATAGCAATGCTTTTCATTTTCCTAGTGGGCATTGTAATCGGAGCGGCTATAGAGCACTATGTGATAGAGCCCATTATTTCAGGCTCCTTTGCGGAAGAGCTAAGAAAATGTGAGCTTGCAAATACCGAGTTGTACGAATCTCTTGAGCAGTGCTATGCAAAAATAGAATCAGCTAAGTAAGCTTCACTTCGCGCACTGCGCCATGTGGCTTTTCCTCTTTAAATACCTGTGCGCTGAACGTATAAATCTCTGTGCCACGAAGCTTCCAAGCTTCTCTTGGCAAACCAGCCTTAACACATGTCTGCTCTAAAAAGGTTTCGCTATCCCATTTGTATTCAGTTGCCACCTGTGGCAGAAGCAATCCGCTGTTGAAACCTCTCTTTACAATCAACCCATGTTTGCCAACAATAATTTTTTTCAGAATATCCTTCTTTTCTATTCTCTCCGGTTTGGTGAGCACCGAAATCTCAACAGTGCATTTCTCCAGCTCATCGTTGCTCAGAGGCCTGAACCTTGGATCGCGAGAAGCACCAATGGCTGCTTCTATTATGGCATTCCAGAGCTCCATTTCAGGATATGGAATGCCAATGCAACCGCGAAGCTCACCGCTGGGGTAGCTATGCAGCGTTACAAATACACCGCGCCTTTCTCTATATTTCTGCTTTGGTGCCCCCTCTGAATAACGCACGCCTGTTAGATTGTAATACTCTATTGCTTTTCTGGCAAGCCTTATGAACTCCTTTGCATCCCTCGCTGTAAATTTTCCTTCCATAATTATGTTCTTCATTGAACAAATTATATTCTTTTCTATCTTTACTTTCTTCAATGCACTCAAATATAAACCCCATTGTGAGCGAGGTAACAAACTTCAAAGCTCTGCAAGGGTTTGTTACGGAAAACGAAGGCAGCCTTGTTGAGCTCACTAAGCGCTACTATATTACTCTTGGCAATGACCTTGGCTTTAAATGCGAGGCGCCACTCAAAACCGAAATAAATGGTTGCAGCATTGAGCTCGATATCGCTTGGTTTGATGAAAGCAACCTCGAGGTCGCATTCGAGTTTGAGTTCGGCACTGTTGATGAGATGCTTGCTGGCATCGCGAAGCTCATGATTGTCAACCCGGAGCTTGCGGTGCTGATAACCTCTTCCAAGGCAAGGATTGCAAGCATAGAGAAAATTGCAAATGTAATAAAGGAGCTCTTTCCCTATAGCGAAAACTTCCTTATTATAGACCTTGCCGAGGAGCAATACAGCATTTTGTAGCACATTTAAAAGCCTTTTTAAACATTTTTTAGCAACTATTTTTTAATGCTAAGAGAGTTGGTTGTGAGCACAGTATTGCTTATGCTGATTTTTCTCTCAGCATGCCTTGATTTTGAAAATACCGAACAGGCCGAAAATTATGCGCGAATGTGTCTGGATCTAACAACAATCGATGCCTCCCACATACCAAAATGCAACTCCGTGAAAGAATGCTTTGCCCTTGTGGAAAAAAACCTTTTTAAGTTTCCCGATGAACACCTGAGTCTGCAAGCAAAAAATATTCTGAACAATTACAAGAACAGTCTGGCAAAGGCATGGTTTCACTATAACAGAGCAGCGGATTACATTGAAGAAATAAGGAAGGCATGCAGAAAAAGGAACTTTGGCGTTGCTTTGGATAAGGCGGACGACCTCAGGTATGAAATTAAGCTGGCTTTTAAGGAATTGGATAACTCGCTTAGCGCAAGCTTCGCTTTTATCCTCTGGGAAAAGCATAATTTAGAAACGCAAGATATAAACCTTGTGCGGGAGGAACCGCTGTATGCAAGCTATGTGAAACTCGCCGACAATACAAGACAGATCTTTTCAGAGAAATATCTTGGTCTAGATAATTACGCCTCGCATTACTGGCGTATAACTGAAAACATCCGGGCAATGCGCATATTCGCTGATTCAGAGCTATCTCTTACCGAAAAAAGAGTTCCAATGAGTTCCTGTGGGAGTTTTTGCTTTTTACGTATCCCGTTTCCTATGCTGCTGACAGGATTGTTCATGTACCTGCACTGTGGGTTGTAATAGATAAGTATGCTGAATTCCTCAGTAAATCCGAAACAGCAGGGGAGCTTATAAATGCCCTTAATAGGGAAAAACCTGAGGAATTCCTCAGACTATTTGCTGATGTTGTCGGCTCGAAGCACTCCCTGGCAAGCGAATTTGTGAAGCTTGTTAAGGAGGATGCGCTCAACAGAGCCTTTTTGAGTGCAGAGCTCGCTTCTCTCGAGGAATCGCTGGAGAAAAAAATAAGCGAAGCAAAGCAAAGTGCTGAATTCTTCAAAGGCAAAGCTCTTAGCTATGCTGATGAGAACTTCATGTTCAACCTCCAATCACTTTTGGGCGAACCCCTGGCTGTTTCTTTCGATGTGCTTGCATTTACCTCTCTCGCAGATGCAAGCAAAAGGGCTGAAGCTGAAATTGCCGCGATAGAGAGCAAATTCTCAGATCTGAAACTGGATGCGGGCTCTGGCAGAGCAACACTTGGTTTCAGAGCAGCAAAACTTAAAGAACTCAACCTGCGCATAGAGTATATCGCAAACTCTCTGGATAAATTAAAAGAAAGTTTTTATGTTCTGCTGGATAGATGCAACAAGGAAGTTCTTTCTCCCGGTTCTGATGTGCCTGAGCTCATTTTGCTGAAAGAGAAGTATGTTAGCGCAAGCGCCGAGAAAAAGCTTGCCTATTGCAGCGAGTTTGTTGAACAAAAAGCACTTATCAAACAGAACCGGATGCGAAGGCAGGAGAATAGCGCAAAGATAAAAGAAACAGCGTGCTATGAAAAACTCGAAATTCTAATGCGCTTTGTTGAGAATGATTCGCTGATTCAGAGATATAATAGGCTTCTCGATGCAAACGATGTAATAAGTGAATGCAATGCTATTCTTTCAGCTGCAAGGGCACATATAAGAGAATACTACAATATAAGCGAAATCGAAGAGATTTTCGAAGAGACCGAAAAATACAACACATATCTCGAGAGATTCACAAGCAAAAGAAACAAGCAATTTTATGAGCTCAGTCAGTTTTTCCATTCCGGAAGATTGGTGCTCGAAAAAGCAATGCCGCATATAAATACATTGCGCTGGAATATAACGAAGCTGCATGCAGATATCCTGCAAAAAACAGCATCTTTCCTTGCAGAGTATGTGAAGCAACATTATTCCATTGAGGCATTTCCGCTATCAGAGCTTGAGCTAAGCAATGCCGAAACACAGAAGGAGGTGCACGCACGCTTTATCCTAACCTTCAATAACCCACTTCTTGATTTTGAGCATGCCTTTTCAATCATACTTCCGATTGCAGGCATCGATTGCAGCACCATTTCAAAAAGCCCAAATATCGCATGCATTTCTTTCGGCGATAAAACGCTTACATTGAACCTGGCGTATTTGCCAAAAGGGAAAAGCTCTGTGGAACTCAGCTGTTCGAAAGCGGTTGGGCTCACAAAGATTGCACAGCATGTAGCAATGAACTCAGCATTTGGAATTGTTTCTGAGAAATACAGGTTTGTGAGCGATGCCACAATTCCAAGAATAAAACTAAGGTTTTCAGGGATTCCACATGCAACCGCAAGACTTGTGTTTCGCAACAGCGAGCTGCCATTGGTATCAGAAGACAGCTACTTTGTTACAGTAATAGAAGATATAATGCCAAATGAAGAATTCACTGTGAACTATCTAATACCCAATCCGCTCACAACAAATCTAGAACTGATGTCAAAGAAAAAAGAAGGCAGCATGCTTACATTCACATATCTATGCACTGTGAAAAACAAAACACCATTTGAAGCAAAAAGAGCATTTGCGATAATTCCCCTTTCTTCTGATGATGGCAGCCTTACAATCTTTGATGGGCAAGGGAAAAAGCTTGCACACTCCATAGAGCCGAATGGCATAAAGGTAACAATAGATAGCATCGCACCGTATGAGGAAAGAATGCTTTACATAAAGATTTGTGTCCAGGACCTGAACTCTTTCAGGGACGAGATCGCGGAGAAAATAGAGGGTATTATTCGGGAGTTGGAAGAAGATGAAGAATCCAAAAGAGACGCTGAGGAGCTTTCCAGAGCCCTTGAGAAGAGCAAAAATGCAAGCATAGAAAAGCTCCAGGAGCTTTATAAGCATGCACTCGATGTGAAAGAAAAGCGCAACACACACAGAATGCTTTTTGGGCAGTATGCATTCCTTAAAAATGCGCTCCAAAACGCTATGGGTGATGTGAACGCAGAGCTGGCACTGGCTTCCTCGCTTGGACTGCGCTCATTGAGGGACTCGCTTTTGGCAAAATTAGAGCATGCAAAACTCGCAATAACGGAAGCAGAATCATACTCCAGTGTAGATATTAAGAGGGCGATAGCAACGCTTGAAGGTGCTCTGGAGGATATTCAGATACTTGGCGATTCCCCAAAACAATACATGCAGGAAAGAGCATCAGAGCTCGTTGAGGAAATAAACAACATTTCAGAGCTTTTACATTCAACAGGCTTGGGGGATTCCAACAGCATTCGCATGGTTGGTGCTGCAAACACCTATTATAGCTCCATCCTGAACAACCTTTCAAAGGGCAGGTTTGCCGAAGCGGCGCAGAAATTAAACATGCTCAGATATGCACTTGCAGACCTTAATAGATATTTCCACGTGCTTGTTGAGAAAAGCGCTGAAAGGCTTGCAGAAGACCTTGATTTTATTTTCAATGTCTCCAGAACGTATGGTGCAAAGATAGAGTTTCTCAGGAAACAGCTTGAAAGCGTTCCTCAAAAACTTCTGATAGACGCGCGCTACAGCCCCGAGTTTGATAAAAGCATTCTGGACACGCTTTCAAAACGTTTGGAACCTTCAGAGGATACTCTTTGGCAAGAACTGGAAGCCCTGCTGAAAAGCGGCAAGCCTATAGAGACTCTTAAGCTCGCGAACGCAAAAAAGGCGCATAAGAAGGTTTCAAAAATCAGGGAGGCATACAACAAGCTCCAGAACCTGGAAACAGGTCTGAAAAGGAGCGCAGAATATTATGTAGAATTGCTTGAAAAACAGGCTTCAGAGGCTAAAGGATTGAAATCCGTTGCTTCCAGAGCCAGAGAGAAGCTATTGAGCGGAGATTATATGCAATCGCTTACAATGGCAAAGACAGCACTTCTTGCGCTCGATAAGAGCAATCCAGAGCTTGAGGTCTATGGAATTGTTATTCTTGTGCTAATTGTGCTTGCGTTCCTAATCACCAGAAATCTCCGGAGTAGGGAGCAGACCAAAAAGTTTCAAAAGGTTTTGAGAAACGTTCGCTATGTATAATTATTCTGGTTGAGAGTTTAGATACAAAAAAACAATAATTGCAAGGATAATAAGCAAAACGCTTGCCGCCACTATCGGTGAAATATCGAACTCCTTCTGTGCTAGCTCAACAGTGTTGCATTTCACCTGCATATTGTAATCCTTCACATTCACAGCACAGGTGATGCGTCCATGCTTAATATTTTTAACTATAAAATCAACAGCTGAAGAGCTTCTGGGTTTTATGCTCACTACCTGCTTTTCAGGTAATGCTATTAATTCTTCACCAAGGAGCACAACCTCCGCTTCTTTTATTTCAACACCTGAATTGTTGGAAAGAGCAACACTGATGCGTGCAGAATCTTTGTTAACGTCCCTTGTGAAGAGCATGGCCCCTATTTCAGGCTTTTCCTTCGGAATTATTGTAATTGTGTTGGAGAATATGGTGTGCTTTCTGCCGAACTCGTCGGTGTAGTAAAGCGCCGAAGGCGGAAGATTAAATCTTGTTAGTTGCTTCACGCGCACTGTATAATAAAAGCTCCTTTCTTCCTGCGGTTTTATTATTGCACTGAATGTTATCCTTCCGATCTCCTGCTTTGTTTCACTCTCGCCAGCAATCGCTCGCAATGCCTCAACAACAACGCTTTCATCTTCATTCCCTGAGTTCTTAATACTGATTCTTACATTGAGATCTTCGCCGAGCACCGCGCTGTAATGTTCCAAGCACTTATTTCCCGAAACAACACATTTCCTGAAATCACTCTTTTTGAACACGCCCATCGCATAGATGCCAACCTTCGATTTATTGCTCAAAACAACCTTCACAATGCTCTCGCTTGGCCTGAGGCATATCTTTAGTGTGTTTTCAGGCTTTATGAGCGAGCTCTCTATTGGTATATAAGCAACGCAGTAATCCTTAGCGCAATCAAATTCGTTAGCATAAAGCTCAGCCAGGGGTTTTCCATTGAAATAGCTTTCTATGCTTGCGCTCCCGGTGCTTTCAGGAATAAAATCAGCAAAAAGTGTGAGAAAGGCATAACCGTTCAAATTCGGCATAACCAGCGAGTATTCCTTGCATTGCTTTGTGGTTGCTTCAATGCTTTCATAGCCAAGCTCCTCAAAACTTCTTTCAAATAGCGTTTTTCCATGCGTATGCACAAGCATAACCAAAAGTATCGCTACAATGAGCAGCAACCTACGCATAGATTCCGCGCTCCCTGAGCTCCTTCACAATAGCGTTTACGGTTTGCTTTATATTTCCCTCATTCTTCACTTCTATAATCTGCTCTCTTTTGTAGCGCCTAAAAACATGCTTCTTGCAGTAATCTATGCCCTCGCAGAAAACATTGTCTGCTATTTTTACGGTGCTGTACTGCTTCCTTTCGAGTCTCTCCTGCAATATCTCGGGATGGACACGCAGCAGTATTGCGGCATCCACCGGAAGCTTTATTTCGCAGAGCGTATGCCCTTCAACTATTATATTCTTGTGCTTTTCGAGTTCTTCTGCAAGCTCACGCTTTAACTTGGTGAGCGGTATTATGAGCTCAGCATTCTCATGGTCCCATTTCCCTATGCCCTTCTGCAGAGCGAATTCCATCTCATTTATGAACCTGCATTTAAGCCGCTTGGCAAGCATTTTCCCTACTGTTGTTTTGCCTGTGCCAGGCGAGCCTGTAATGAGAAGCCTCATAAATAAAATTATTTGGCTGAAATTAATAAAAATGGAGCATATTTTGGCAAAACGCAAATAATGTAGCTGTGAGGAGGAGAGGAAGGGTTAGGGTCGGTGAGGTGTTCTCAGAATTAGGTTGGCCTTATTGAACGCAAGCTCGCTGTCCCGCACCAGCAAGCCGCTCTGGAGCTTACTGAAAAGCTTGCTAGCACGCTTACTGCGCTTTTTGGCCAACTTCATTCCAAAGCCCCCTAACCCTACTAATACAACCAACAAACTCATATATAAAGTTTTCGATGAAAAAAGCCCAGATTGGCGCTTTTTTTATGTAGAATGCCTTTTTTCAGGTTTATTTCAAAAAAGGGGTAAAATACGGCCTTTTCTCCTTATGTATAAGCCGTTTTTTTCCTTAACGCAATCACTCCGCAGCAAAATGCGCAAAATTTCATTATGTAGAAGTAGGCGCTTATAGAAAAAGAATTTTGCAAGAGGAAAGAGATTATTTCATAAGCTACGCTAACCTCTTTGCATCCAGGTTCTGCAGAGCTGTTGCCTTTATCTTGAGCCTTGTGGAAATGAAGTTCGAAAAGCTCACCGCTTTCGTTTTCTCGCCGTGGTTCACTATTATTTGCTTTGGTCTGGGTCTTAGGTTCTTTATATATGATATCAACTGATTTCTATCGCTGTGCCCTGAGAAGCCTTCAACGGTTTCAATTCGCATCCTTATCTTCAGTGCCTTGGTTTTGCCGTTCTTCGCAACTACTGGGATGGTTCTCGTGCCATTCTGAATCTTTCTTCCCAGTGAGCCCTCGCCCTGATAACCAACAAATATAAGCGCGTTTTTCTCATCCTCTGCCAAGGCTTTGAGGTACTCAACAGATGGACCGCCTGTGAGCATACCGCTGCTTGCGATTATTACCGAGCCACCGTTGTTTATAATCTCGTTTCGTTCGCCCTCCTTCACAACCTCAAATATCTCCGATGTAAAAGGCGAATCGTTCTGCAATATGCGTCTTCTCACGCTTTCTCTCATATATTCAGGGTATGCTGTATGTATTGCGCTTGCTTCAGCAGTCATGCCATCAATGTAGCACTTCGCATTGAACTCGCCGCGCCTGTAAAAGCTCTCAATCACAAGCATTATTTCCTGTCCTCTTCCAACAGCAAACACTGGAATAAGCACATTACCGCCCTTAGCGATGGTTTCGTTTATTATGTTCATAAACATCTGCTCCGCCTTTTGCCTATTTGGCTGAATATCCTGTTTGCCTCCGTACGTGCTCTCAATTATAAGTGTTTCAATCCTTGGATAGCGCGTTTCCAGAGCATCGAAAAGCCTTGTAAAACCATACTTTAAGTCCCCTGAATAAAGCAGATTGTGCTCGCCCTCTCCTATGTGTAAATGCACAGATGCTGAACCAAGTATGTGCGATGCATTATGCAGGGTTAGCCTTGCATCCGGCGCAATATCAGTTACCTCATTGTATTCCCTTGTTATGCAATACTTTATCATCTTTTTCACATCCTGCTCGCTGTAGGCAGGCTCCTTCCCATCCTTCACAAGAACATCTATGTAATCGAACTGGAGTAAAACCATGAGGTCACGAGTAGGCTCTGTGCAGTACACAGGACCTTCATAACCATGTCTGAATAGGTA